>JBKHVV010000025.1:0-24502 GCA_046569885.1 Bacteroidia bacterium | reverse complement strand
CTGACCTAAACTTGATTGATTGGCTACGTCAATATTCTGTAGATAAAGATGAAGTTTACGTGCGTGGATTTTTAGGCAAGATGTTATTTTCTGGTGAAGAAACCTTCAAAAAATGTAATGTTTTATCGGGTGGAGAAAAAGTGCGTTGCATGGTATCGCGCATGATGCTGGCAGGAGCCAACTTACTTATTTTAGACGAGCCAACCAACCACTTAGATTTGGAATCCATCACAGCATTTAACAATGCTCTAAAAGATTTTCCAGGCACGGTGCTATTCACTTCACATGACCATGAGTTTACCCAAACCGTTGCCAACCGTATCATTCGTTTATCTCCCGAACAAAACATTGATAGAGTAACCACCTACGATGAGTTTTTGGAAAAAGAAAAACTTACTTTGGTTTAGTAACTATTATTTCTTTTTACTTTCGCAAAAAATAAAACGCTGTGCAGGAAAAAGTATTTGACATTATTATAGTTGGAGGCGGCATTGTTGGTGCAGCTACATTTTATAAATTAAGTCAGCGTTTTCGCAGTTTATCCATTGCCATTATTGACAAAGAAAAATCTCTGGCAACCCACCAAACAGGAAACAATTCTGGGGTTATTCATTCGGGATTATACTACAAACCTGGTTCATTAAAAGCAAAAAATTGTATCGCTGGAAGACATGAATTAGTGGCATTCGCCAAGCAACACAACATCGCTTACGATATATGCGGAAAAGTGGTGGTAGCTACCGATGAAGCCGAATTGCCATTTATGGATAAAATTTTCCAAACAGGTTTAGAAAACAAAATTGAAGGCATTACAAAAATTGATGCTAATCAAATTAAAGAAATAGAACCGTTTTGCGAAGGCATTGCTGGTATTCATGTTCCTTGTACTGGTATTATTGACTTTGTTGGTGCTACCAATAAAATGGTAGAAATTGGTTCAGCAAACCCCAACAATAAAATTATTTTAGGCGAAGAAGTGATTGCCATAGACAAAGGTGAAACCACTACGACCATCATCACCTCAAAAAATACATACAAAGCCAAAAAAACCATTTTTTGTGCCGGATTGCAAGCCGACCGTTTGGCGAAAAAAGATGGTGTAGATTTAAAAGAAAAAGTAGTGGGTTTTAGAGGCGATTATTACGAGCTCACCGAGCAAGGAAAACATAAGGTAAAACACCTCATTTATCCTGTGCCCAATCCTGCGTTTCCGTTTTTGGGTGTGCACTTTACGCGTATGACTAACGGAGAAATTGAATGCGGACCAAATGCCGTGTTTACGTTTAAACGCGAGGGCTACGGCAAAACCGATTTTGATCTAAAAGACACCATTGATGCACTAACTTACAAAGGCACGTGGAAATTGTTTTTAAGCAACCTAAGTTTCGGAATAAATGAATATCGCAGAGCATTTTCAAAGCGATTGTTTTTAGAAACGTTGCAACGATTAATTCCATCGTTAACCATGGACGATATAAAACCAGGACGTTCGGGTGTGCGTGCTATGTTGCTAAGCCAAGATGGCGATACACGCGATGATTTTCGCATTGAATACAACGAAAACAGTATTCATGTGTTGAATGCGCCTTCGCCTGCGGCTACAGCTTCGTTAGCCATTGGCGGACAAATTGCCGATATGGCAGAACAACATTTTGGGTTGAAGTGAAATTATTTCGTCACCACCAATTTCTCATAAGCACTACTACCATTAAAAAATTGTGCTTTTACGTAGTAAATACCTTCTGATAAATTAGACACATCAATAGTGTGATTTGTACTTTCTAAAACCAACTTACCCGAAACATCTCTAATCTCTACTGATGTTATAGGTTGCTCTGACTTTATATTTGCTTCATTAGTTGCGGGGTTGGGATAAACTGTCATACTGAGTGGAGTCGAAAACTGCTCTTCTAAACCAACCACACCATTAATGCTTATGGTTTCTATATTCGACAAATAAATTGCACATGAGTAAACAGTAAACACATAAACATCATATTGGGTATTTATATCAATCGCATTACCGTCTGCGTCTTTAAAATTATTAGGTAGATTGACAACATAAGTAGCAGATCCATTCATAACTACTTCATAAAAGTTAGGACTAGAATAAAAATCTGGAAAAGATTTTGATAAAAATATTTTGTACCGACCTTGATTTTGAATGTCATATTCATCTTCTGCACCATCAAAGGTTATTTGAATGTCTGAAGCATCACCATTATTACCAATATCGGTTGCCACAACATTAGTAGCATATTTATTGATTATCGAAGGAGTAATAGTTGGTGTGTTTGGCTGTATTTCGTATGCCCAACTATGGATAAAATATATAACACCTGAGCTACTAGAATTAGTAGAAATACGAATCCAGCCATTGTGAGTATTACCATTTTTGTCAAATTTTACACCAATATATTTATCACATGATGAAATAAAGAATCCCTTAACTACAGTAAGGGAGTAGGAATTATAAATACCAAAAAGGATTGCATCATTCATGAAATTACCATTATCAATGCTATACAGAGAGTCCAAACGATAAGCAAAGTTTGATGTAGAACCTATTAAAATTTGATTATAAGAAAATCCCTCTATACTTAATAAATTTTTAGAGCAGCACATTCCATAAGTTTGGTATTCGTGTATAAACCTGAAATCGTAAGTTCCATTATTATCTATGTCTACATTATAAATAGTATTTTGTGCTCCTTCATGTAAAACATCGGTAACTACAACCTGTGAACTTAAAGATAAAGATGTAAAAACTCCTGCGGATAAAGCAGAATAATTTTTAAGTTGTTTTTCAAGATTAGGATTCATAGTGGCTTGTTTTTATCAAATCTAGTATAAAACAGTTTTATTTCAAAATTATATTCTAATAATTGTTGAATTCCTAAACATTGCTTGTCATTCTGATGCAGAAGTAGTCGGCAGAAGAATCTTGGTGAGATACTTCATTTCATTCAGTATGACAAAAACGCAACAGCATGTCAAATATCTGATAATGAATAATGACTTTGAACTTTCAACTTTGCACTTTCAACTTTCAACTTTGAACTTTAAACCACTACCTACTATACATCACCCCAACAGCAGAAATCGTTTCGGGATGGTTGGAGATTTCAATTGTGTTTCCGTATTGGTCCATAAAAATTAATTGGCTGCCAGAAATGCCTAAAGTAATGCCATCCACTTTTTCGTACAAAAGTTTTGTGCAAACATTCGCATTAAAAGTTACCACACTACTATTATTGTAGGTGTATTTTTTCACACCGTTGGATGTGGCTAATAAATACTCGTTGGTGTTAAGTTGAAGCACATCATAAATTTCATCGTCCACATCTTTTAGTTTTACCATCAAACTTTCTTCAATGGATAAACTCCACACCTGTCCTACTCCATTTTCGTTTAAAAACAATAACGGTTTTACGTTGCTTGAACCAAAATCACCTACGCCAACCAGTTGCTTTCCTGTAAAAAGCAAAGAAGTAATTTTTAATCCCGAATTCGTATAATACACGTGCAATTCTTCATTTGATACGGAAGCATTTTGCATATCAACAAGTGTATAGCCCGAATGCAAATTTTGAAAAAAGTAAGGCAACATTGCACTACCTGCATCGTCTGTTTGATAACTTCCCCAAATGCTTCCTGTAGAAGAATACTTGGTAATAAATCCTTCTTCGGTAGAAACATAAAAATGAAAAAAGCTTTCAAAACTATTTACTGAATAATGATGAAAGTAAGGAAAAAACGTATTCTTAGAAGCAATGCGCGCGTGCTCGTTAAAATCTACATCGTAATACACAATATCGCTACGCTTTCCACCAACGATTAATTGCTGGTTTTTCGAATCACAAATCAAAGCACCAACATCTGTGTTTAAAGTTTTAACCAAAACATTTCCACTTTCAGAATACTTGTAAACGTTAGTCGTTCCAGCATTTTCAGAAGCGATGTAAATATTATCCACTTCTAAAGGAAGCACCGAAATATAAACATCCAAATACTTGCTTTGCAATAATTCGCCATCCGAAGCTTGAATTTTTAAACGATACGTTCCTGTTGCTAAATACTCATCGTCTTCTGTAATTGTAAATGAAAAATTAACCGATTTTTCCTTGTTAAATGTCTTTTTCTGAAGTGGCGTAATTGGCGTTTCGTTTTTATCTAACACCACCGCACTTACAAACTCAATGCCGTTGTCATCGGTTACCTTTCCGCTAATGGTAAATTGACACGGAACATCACAGCTAAATCCCGAAACATTGCCATCGAACGTAATTTCAGGAAAATTGTTAGTATCTTTCTTTTTACAGCCACAACAAAACGCAAAAATGAGCGTAAAATGGACAATAGAGAATATGTTTTTAGTTGCTAACAAATGTTAAAAACTGCTTTTAATTACTTTTTAATAACGAAATATACGTATATTTATTGAAAATGATGCGTTAAATGTACCTTTGGCATTTATGGAAAGAATAGGCGATAAAATATCAGATATAACTAAAAGAAGTGTTAAAAAAACGAATCTTACTGCGGTTTTAAACGAAGCAGGAAAACTCCCTCCGCAGGCATTAGATCTTGAAGAAGCCGTTTTAGGTGCGTTAATGTTGTCGAAAGAACCCGTAAACGATGTTATTGACATTTTAAAACCCGAAGCGTTTTACAAAGATACACATCAACGCATTTATGCCGCCATTCAAGAATTGTTTGCCTCATCCGAAGCAATAGACATTCTTACCGTTACCAATCAACTGCGTAAAAAAGGTGAGTTAGATTTAATTGGCGGACCATATTACATAAGCCAATTAACCAACCGCGTGGCTTCTACCGCACACATTGAAACACATGCACGCATCATCGTACAGAAATATATTTTACGTGAATTAATTCGCATTTCATCGGATGTTATCAGAGATGCCTTTGACGATACCACCGATGTATTTGACCTGCTTAATCAAGCCGAATCGCAATTATTTTCGGTAGCCGAAGGCAACATTCGCAAGCAATACGATAGCATGAGTTCGGTGATTCGTCAAGCATTGGAAGAAATTGAAAGCGCTAAAAACAATGATGGTGGCTTAAGTGGGATTCCATCGGGCTTTACCAAATTAGATAAAATTACGGCAGGATGGCAGCGTTCGGACATGGTAGTAATTGCTGCGCGTCCGGGTATGGGAAAAACAGCTTTCGTACTATCCATGGCACGTAACATAGCGGTTGATTTTAAAAAACCAGTGGCTGTTTTCTCTTTAGAGATGAGCTCTATTCAGTTGGTAAAACGTTTAATTGCCAGCGAAGCGGAAATAGAATCGGATAAATTACGTAAAGGAAATCTGAGCGAAATAGAACATCATCAGTTACACGAAAAAATTAAGCGTTTAGCCGAAGCACCTATTTTTATTGACGATACGCCTGCATTATCGGTTTTTGAATTACGTGCAAAATGCCGAAGACTAAAACAGCAACACAATATTGATTTAGTAATCATTGACTATTTACAGTTAATGAAATCTGCCAATGGTGGTAATCGCGAGCAAGAGATAAGCAGCATTTCACGCTCCATAAAAGAGATTGCCAAAGAGTTGAATATTCCCATCATCGCATTGTCACAGCTTAGTCGTAACGTTGAACAACGCGGTGGAGATAAGCGTCCACAACTATCCGATTTACGTGAATCGGGTGCTATTGAGCAAGATGCCGATCAGGTAATGTTCATCTACCGTCCAGAATATTATGGACTAACCGAAGACGAGCAAGGAAGACCTACCAACAACATTGGCGAAATTATCATTGCTAAAAACCGCCATGGCTCTACAGATACCGTACAACTTGGCTTTATTGGTAAATACACGAAGTTCATCAACCTCGACACCTTTGATAATAATGGCACGTCTATTGATGGATTGATGACAAGAGGTTCTAAAATGAATGAAGATTTTGAAGACGATAGTTTTTCAAATCAGCCTCTAAAAAATAATAATTTTGACGATGACCAAGTTCCTTTTTAGATGAGGTTACTTTTTTCCATAGCTCTTCTGTTTGCTTGGTTGAGCAGTTTTTCTTCTCAGCTCTTAATTCCTATGGATGAAAGCAGTCAAAAAAATCACTTAAAGGCGTATGGCGTTGCTTTTTGGGCATTAGAAAATAATGTAGAAATTGAGTGGCTGCTTAATTATCGTGGTGGTTCGTTTTTATTACCACATCTTAAATCTATTGAAGAAGCATGCGTCATTAGAGGTGTTTCTTTTGAAATTTTACCCGATGCAAAAGTACAAGCCATACGTGATGACATTTCCAATCCAGAGGTCAATCAAGAAATTGTAAAACTAGAAAAAGCCCCTAAAATTGCTGTGTACACACCCAAAGGCAAACAACCTTGGGACGATGCCGTTACGCTTGTTTTAACCTACGCAGAAATTCCTTTTACCGAAATTTATGATGATGAAGTGATTCGCGGAGATTTGCATTTATACGATTGGTTGCACTTGCATCACGAAGATTTTACAGGTCAATATGGTAAGTTTTACGCTTCGTACAAGAATGCGCAATGGTACAGAGAACAACAAGCCGAAGAAGAAGCACGCGCAAAAAAATTGGGCTTTGATAAAGTATCAAAAATGAAATTGGCAGTGGCACTTCAAATCAGAAACTTCAACTTAGGTGGTGGATTTTTATTTACCATGTGTTCTGGAACAGACAGTTATGACATAGCTCTTGCAGCGCAAAACACAGACATTTGCGAATACATGTACGATGGCGATGGCGCTGACCCTGCAGCACAAAGCAAGTTAGATTACAACGAAACCTACGCCTTCAAAAATTTTAAGTTGCGCATGAACCCTTTGGAATATGAATATTCTGATATTGACGCCACCGAAGCGCACCGCATACCCGAAAATCAGGATAAATTTATACTCTTCGATTTTTCTGCAAAATGGGATGTTGTACCTACCATGTTATGTCAAAATCATACGAATGTAATTAATGGGTTTATGGGACAAACCACCGATTTTCACAAACATTTAATCAAATCTGATGTGATTGTGATGGGCGAAAACAAAGCGCTTGGCACAGCGCGTTACATTCACGGTACTTTAGGCAAAGGACAATGGACGTTTTACGGAGGTCACGACCCTGAAGACTTTCGCCACTATGTGGGCGACCCACACACGGATTTAAACTTGTTTCCTAATTCTCCTGGTTATCGTTTAATTCTAAACAACATCCTTTTTCCTGCCGCGAAAAAGAAGCATCAAAAGACTTAATAAGTTGAAGGTTGAAAGTTGAAGGTTAAGAGTCATAAGGTCGAAGGTCTATAAAGTCAATCGTTCATAATTTCATTATCTTATCATCACATTATCACATCATCTAATTAAGATATTTCATTAGATTTGTAATTCATATAATTCAAAAAAAAATGAGCGACAGAGCAAAAAAAGTAGTGAATACAATGCTTGATGGTGATGAATTTAGTCGCTGGTTGGGGATTGAACCTTTATTGATTGAAGAAGGTCATTGCATTTTAAAAATGAAAATAAGACAAGAAATGGTCAATGGCTTTGGCATTGCCCACGGAGGAATTGCCTTTTCATTTGCTGATAGCGCCTTAGCATTTGCATCAAATGCTTACGGAAGACTCAGCGTTGCTTTAGAATGTTCTATTTCTTTTCCAGTAGCCGTTCATGTAAATGATGAGTTAATCTGCGAAGCGAAAGAACTTAGCTTAACCAACAAAACAGCAACGTATTTAATTGAAGTAAAAAACCAAAAACAAGAAAACGTAGCGTTCTTCAAAGGCACTGTTTATCGAACTTCTAAAGAATGGGAAGTCCATTAAACAATTTGAAAAATTTGAAAATGTAATAATAAATACTTTTTCAGTAAAATTAACATTCCTATTAGATGAAAATAATTTTTACACTACTACTTATTTGTTCGGTAAGCATCCGTTTGTATTCCCAAAAACTCGACCTTCAAAACAGAGAACGCAATAAACCTTTTAGCTATAGGTTAAATGAATCTGTCATTGATAGTACCTACGGCATAACACTTTACGAAAAATTTAATCCTTTGAATGAAGATTCTGTACGCTATTGCGGAAAAAATCCGTGTTATGGCATTGTAGAAGATTACTACACGAATGATTCGTTGCTACATAAAGGTACTTATTCTGAAGGTAAGTTACAATCTTATAAAAACTACTATCCTACTGGAAAATTAGAGCGCGAAATTCGTTTTGTAAACATCTATTCTGCAAAAATGAAATTGTATTACCCTAACGGAAACACAAAAAGCATGATTGAATATTTAAACGCTAAACCTATTAAGTGGATAGATTATTTTGAGAACGGAAATATGGACTACGAAGAAGAATACGACCGAAAGTATGAGTACTACGTAAAGCGTGTGTCCTACTATGAAAATGGAAAAATAAAAGAAGAAGAATTACTCACTAAAAAAGCAAAATTACTTTATACTTATAAAACATTTTACGATAATGGACAACTTAAAACTGAAGGTCAAAAACGCTATCGCAAAGACTTAGATGATTACCGTAAAATAGAGACTTGGAAGCATTACAATAAAGATGGTTCTCTGCAAAAGGAAGAAACATTTGAAAACTAGATTACCAAGCAGTAGTGTCTTATATTTCAGAAACCAACTGCATAAACTTTTCCAAATCCTTACGAATTTCGAGAGAAAAATTGCTGTAGTTATTCACCATAATTACAAACGCCAAATTACGCCCAGATTTAGATTTAACATAGCCTGCATAGGTTCTTACACGCGTCATAGAGCCGCTTTTGGCTTTCAAATTATTTTCGGCATGTGTATCTTTTAGCATGTTTATCAATGTCCCCGATTTTCCTGCAACAGGCAAGGAATTTTGAAATGCTTCTTTGTTTTCTGATAAGTACATCAACTCTAAAATACGAATCATCGTGTTAGGCGAAAGTGCACTGTGTCTGCTCAAACCACTACCATCCTCAATAAATAAAAACGACACGTCAACACCTTGTTTTTCCCAATATTTGGTAATGTATTTGGCACCATCAGAAAAACTTCCACTACCCGATTTTCTGCCTAATTCTCTTGCCAATGCTTCGGCATAATGGTTTACGCTAAATTGATTGGTTTGAAAAACAATGTCCTTCAATTTTGGAGAAAAATATTTTTTTACCAACACCAAAGAGGAATCTTTATGAATGTTTCTATCTATCAAAACACTTCCAGAAACGTTCATTTTAGAAGAATCTAAATACAATTTAAACACCGAAGCTGTAAACAAGGTAGGATTTGGAACCGAACCTTTCACCTTGAAACTTGCTCTGTTTTTAGGAATACTTCCCTTTACCAAACGCTGTTCATCGTAAGGCGAACCAAAAATATAAGCTTGGTCTGAATTAATATTTTGTGCAGTAACCCAGTTTTTAAATTTCAACACATCGTAATTTGGAAAAAGAGAAATAATCTTGGTAGTATCGCCAACATTACCCGATGAAAATTCTAAAAATACGGTGTTGTCGTTGTAATTCAATCCTGAAATGCCTGTTCCGTAAGCGTTTCCTAAATCTCCCCAAACCCATGTATCGGCAACTAATTCTTCCGAAAAATGGCTATCATCGGCAATGATATTTCCTTTAATTGTTTTGATGCCCTTTTTAAAAAGTGCAGCTCTAAAATCTTCCAAAGGATTTCTATTTGAAAAAAAACGCGAACCTAAAGTTGGGTCTCCACCGCCAACAATGACAACATCGCCATACAAAATGGAATCTTTTATATTTCCTTTAATGTAAAGTGTAGTTCTGAATTGAAAATCTGCGCCTAAAACTTCTAATGCCGTAGCTGTAGTTACCAACTTCATAATGGAAGCAGGCGTAAGTGCAAGTTGTGCATTTTGTTCGTAAAGCGTAAGCGAAGAATCTACATCAATGATTTTAAATGCTACAGTAGCACCGTAATAGGCAGGTTGATTGAATACCTCCGAAAAAGAGTTTGGCTGAGCTCTCACCCCCAGCCAAACCATCATTGCTACTATGAAAATATTTACTCTACTCATTGTTGAATATAAACAAATGCCGTGCCAAAAGTTATTTCATGTGTTTTAGGTTGGTGGCATACATGATGATAAAAGCCAATGTTAAAAGCCCCGCAAACAATACTGTTATTATAAAGACAGTATTAAGGGTCATATAAGAAAAAGGAAAAATAAGAAGCGCAACTTGTACAAATGTATATAGCCAAAATCCTTTTTTGTTAAGATTGAACATCAAATAAACAGCAAAAATTTGTGCTAAGTAAAGTACTAAATTTGAACTGTTGATAAGCATAAAATTGTTAATCGAATCTTGAATAGTAACCAAAGAGCTATCCATAAACGACTGAAAAAATGAAGGCATTTCTTCAACATTTGCCGCTTCATTAATATTAGAAATTTCATCTTCTAGTTTTTCAAGAGAGTCATCTTTACTTGAAAGTGCTATTGATGATGAAACTACCGTCCATACTGCCGAAATCCAGCTAAGGATACATAATACAGTTAAAAATGTTGGACGTTGTTTTGGTGTTTCTTGTTCTTGAACTGGGGTAAATCCTACTTCTTCCATGGTTTGTTAGTTTAAAGTTTAAGGTTTAAAGTTAATAGTTATAGGTTATTAGTTGAAAGTATCAAAGTTGAAAGTTTATAAAGTTATTTTCAAATAAACACATCTTCAAATTTTCAAATCAAAATACGTAATTGTTTTACAAACATTCTTGCCTTCTCCATTAGTGGATACATCACCACGTCTTCAGCAATGAAAGGCACTTCTTTTCTAAAGTTGCTTACCAAATCTTCAACAAATTTCGATGATTTTAGCGGACGTTTCATCTCTAATGCTTGAGAAGAAACGAACAACTCTAAGCTAATTACTTTCTCTAAATTCTCAAGTACCTTATAGCACTTCGTAGCAGCATTTGCTCCCATGCTTACGTGGTCTTCTTGTCCATTAGATGAGTCAATGGTGTCAACAGATGCAGGTGTGCATAGTTGTTTATTTTGACTCACCACGCTTGCTGCAGCGTATTGCACAATCATAAAGCCAGAATTTAAGCCAGAATTAGCTACTAAAAATGCAGGTAAATTTCTTTGGCCAGACATCAATTTGTAAATTCTTCGTTCGGAAATACTAGCTAACTCTGCTAATGCAATGGCTAAAAAATCTAAGGTAATAGCCAATGGCTGTCCGTGAAAATTTCCTGCAGATACAATTCTATCTTCATCAGGAAAAATGGTTGGATTATCAGTTACCGAATTAATTTCATTTTCAAAAACTCTGATGGCATAATCAATAGCATCTTTGCTAGCGCCATGTACTTGTGGCGCACAACGGAAGCAATAAGGGTCTTGCACTTGCTTTTTGGGTTGAGTGGCGATTTTACTTCCTTTCAAAAATTTTAAAATATTGCGTCCTGTTTGTAATTGACCAGGTTGTTTGCGAATGCTTAATACATCATCGGCAAAGGGTTCTGTACGGCAATCAAACGCATCTATAGAAACAGATGTAATAGCATCAACAGTGTGCGCATATTTTTTTGCTTGAAGCAACATATACGTGCCATAGGCATTCATAAATTGCGTGCCATTCAACAATGCCAAACCCTCTTTTGATTGCAATTGTAAGGGCTTCCACCCCATTTTTTTATTGATGTCTTTAGCAGAATATTTTTTGCCTTTGTAATACACTTCTCCTTCACCAATCAATGGTAAACTCATATTAGCTAAAGACGCTAAATCACCAGAAGCACCCAATGAACCTTGCTGATAAACGACTGGGTAAACGCCTTCGTTATAAAAATCAACCAAGCGCTGCACGGTTTGTAATGATGTTCCCGAATGTCCATAAGACAATCCTTGAATTTTTAGCAACAGCATTAGCTTTACAATATCTTGCGGCACTTCTTCGCCCATGCCACAAGCGTGCGATTTTACTAAGTTGCTTTGCAGTTGTAATAAATCTTTGTCGCTGATTTTTACATCGCACAGCGAGCCAAATCCTGTATTGATACCATAAAAAGCTTCTTTTGAAGATGCTAATTTTTTATCTAAATACGCACGGCATTTGTTGATGTTTTGCACAGCTTCTTTAGATAATTTTAGCTTTTGATTTTTATCTAAAATGCTTTGAATTTTATCTAACGATAACCATTCTGAAGATATTGAATGAAACGATTCCATTAAAGTGTAATGTGTTTGAACAATTCGGTTTTGCTAATGGTAATTTGCTCACCACTCTGCATATTTTTTAAGGTGATTTGGTTGTTTTGTAGTTCTTCCGAACCAACCAACACCACAAATTTTATTTGTTTGCTATCGGCATAACCGAGTTGCTTTTTCAGTTTTGCATCGCTAGGATATATCTCTGCATTGATGAATTTTTCACGCAATTCTTTAAGTAATGGTAAACAGTAATCAACTTCCTTTTCGCCAAAATTTGTAAACAGCACTTGGGTAGTTTCTGAAGTAAATTCAGGAAATAAATTGAGTTCGTTAAGCACATCATAAATTCTATCGGCTCCAAACGAAATACCCACACCAGATACATTCTTCAATCCGAAAATGCCTGTTAAATCATCGTAACGACCACCTCCGCAAATACTACCAATAGACACGCTATTGGCTTTTACTTCAAAAATTGCACCTGTGTAATAATTCAATCCACGAGCAAGTGTGATGTCTAACTCTAGTTTAGAGCGTTGCAAACCAAGTGTAGCTACTTTTGAAAAAATGTATTCTAATTCGTCTATACCTTTCTGTCCAATTTCTGATGAAGCTAAAATAGTGCGCATCTTAGCTATCACTTCCGCATTACTTCCTTTCAGAGAAAATAAAGGTTTGATAATATCAATAGCTTTATCTGATACGCCTTTTTCTTTCAATTCTTTCACCACTTCATCTTCACCAATTTTGTCAAGTTTATCAATAGCAACGGTAATGTCAATCAATTTATCTTGCTCACTAGTGATTTCTGCGATGGCAGATAAAATCTTACGATTGTTAATTTTTATGGTGAAATCGGGAATACCCAAATTCGTTAGTACTTCATCAAATAGTTGAATGAGTTCTACTTCATACAACAATGAATCGCTACCAACCACATCGGCATCGCATTGGTAAAACTCACGGTAGCGCCCTTTTTGCGGACGGTCGGCACGCCACACAGGTTGTATTTGGTAACGCTTAAATGGAAACGCAATATCATTTTGATGCTGCACTACGTAGCGTGCAAAGGGTACAGTTAAATCGTAGCGGAGAGCTTTTTCACAAATAGTTGAAAGTTGAAAGTTGAACGTTGAAAGTTTTTCGTCTGGATAGTTTTCTCGCAATTCTTTAAACGCATCACCCGAATTCAATATTTTAAAAATTAGCTTATCGCCTTCATCGCCATATTTACCTGTAAGCGTAGATAAATTTTCCATAGCAGGCGTTTCTATAGGCATAAAGCCATAGCGTTGAAACGATTTTCGGATGGTAGAAAATATATAGTTTCTGCGCACCATTTCGGTAGGCGAAAAATCGCGTGTGCCTTTTGGTATGGAAGGTTTGCTCATGCTTACTAACGGGTTATTGGCTACGAAGATAAGCGCTATCGGTTTAATAATAAAGTTTTCTTGTGTATCTTTACAGCCTCTAACTAACCCCTGTCCAAAAGAGAGGTGCTAAAAAAAGTATTTTTACCCTTCTTTGCCTACAAAGATTAGAAGTAAAACGTTGAATAAAAATATAAACTAATAAAAAAATGGAAGTATCAGGAAAAATTAAATTGATTTATGATGAACAATCATTCGCTAGTGGCTTTACCAAAAGAGAATTTGTAGTAACCACTCAAGAGCAGTATCCACAAGACATAAAGTTTGAGTGCGTGAAAGATAAAACGGCTATGTTAAATGGTGTGCAACCTGGTGACGATGTTACTGTACATTTCAATTTGCGTGGCAACGAGTATCAAGGAAAATACTTTGTAAACCTTCAAGCATGGCGCTTAGAAAAAGGAACAGCAGGTAGTAGCAACGAAAATTTTGAGCAATTTCAGGGTGTGCCCAATGCTGCACCACTTCCTACTGCCAACGACCTAAAACCTCAAGGTGAAAACTTTGAGAATGACGATTTACCCTTTTAATTGAACGAACTAAAACACATACTTAAACAGAACATTTGGTTTTTACTGCCTTATGTTCTGTTTGTATTTACAGGCATTGTGTTTTTATATGTCTTTCCAAAAAATGAAGGGTTTTTACTGCTCAATAAACTGCACTCACCTTTGTTTGATAATTTTTTCAAATACATCACGCATCTTGGCGATGGCTTATTTGTGTTGGCTGTAATTGTTCTTTTGTTGTTTAAAAAAATTCAGTGGGGAATTCTCACGTTTTGGGCGTTTATTTTTTCGGGAGCAATTACGCAAGCACTCAAAAATTTTGTGTTTGACGATGTGGTTAGACCTACCTTAGGTGTTGGCGAAAACATCGTACACATGGTTGAGGGTGTAGAAATGAACCACTATTTGTCGTTTCCATCAGGACACAGCACCGCAGCATTTGCCTTATTTTTTTCTTTAGCGTTGATAAATTACAATAGTAAATTGGGCGTACTTTATTTTGTAGTGGCATTTTTAGCAGCTTACTCTCGAATTTATTTAAGTCAACATTTTCCAGAAGATATCCTTGCAGGCAGCTTAATTGGTGTTAGCACTACTCTATTGGTGTTTGCTTTTTTATCGCCCAAAATGGGAAAATGGGCAGATAGGTCGCTGATGAGGTGAATTTGGAAAAAATTCTATGAATAAAAAAAGCAACCTTATATTGAGTTGCTTGTTGTTTGCGAAAAATCACTACATCCTTCAAAATCCATTATTTGTGCTTATTTAAAACCAAACGCTTCTTTTTTATGAAGCCTCAGTGAAGGACTACAAAATAGTATAAAAATCAAAAGAGCCATTCCGCGTTCGGATGGCTCTTTTGACCTTTACCTATGAAAAAACTAATTGTTAACCTTGAGTCAAAGGTAAAAAATTAGTTTTATTCAACCAAAAGAAAATTGATTTTTATGAAAAATTTAACAAATTTTAAGCCTCTTGGGTTTTAAACACTTTTAAAAACTCCTCTTTTCTGCGGGCTGAAACATCAACACTGCTGCCATCTGAGAGTATAACATAGCCTCCATTGCCTTTTATGTACTTTTTGATATGGCTAAGATTTACCGTATTTGATTTGTGAATTCTAAAAAAACCACATCCTGCAAGCAAATCGTCATACTCGGCAAGGGGCTTGGACACGGTTATTTTTTTTCCATTAGAGAGATAGAAATTGCAATACGCCCTGTCTGCTTCACATTTTAATATGTCTGCAACGGAGAAAAACTCTAATCCTTCGGAACTTGGAAGGGCAATTTTTTTGAAGTCAAATTTTTGTCCAGATTTATCTTTGTTTGCATCTAAAACCTCCATGCGTTGGCTGATTTCGCCAAGATGAACTTCTTTTTCCATCATTTTTTCTGATACTCTACTTACGGCTTCTCGAAGTTCTGTAACGTTAAGTGGTTTTAAGAGATAATCTAAGGCAGCAAATTTCATGGCTTTTAGAGCATAATCGGCATGGGCTGTGGTAAAAATTACAAAAAAATTAAGTTTTTTAAAGTGTTCTAAAATATCAAAGCCATTTCCATCAGGAAGTTCAATATCTAAGAAGACCACATCGGGTTGTTTTTCTTCTATTACTTGGACGGCTTCTTTTACATTAGCGGCTTCACCCAAAACAGTTACCGATGGGCAGAATTTTAGAAGCATTTTTGACAATACGTCTCTGTTGTTTCTTTCGTCATCAACAATAATACATGTAACCTTGTTCATGGGTGTGAAGAGTTTAATTAGTGAGTAGTCATTTTTAATTCTTGTTATGTATGTTTTATCTTTCTTTTGCTAATTTATAACTTGTAATTTATTATTCCAAAAATAATATATTATATTTTTAATGTATGCATAATAATTTGTTGGTGCTTAATTTCTTAGCGTTTTAAAAATTTTCTCAAAAAATTAAAAAACAAAAGACCCCAGAGTACTTTGCTTCCTCTGGAGTCTATTGCCTCACCTCTCTCTTAAGTTATCGTTCTATTGTACCACCACTTTTTGGTTGTGTACAAAATCTCCCTGTTGAATTACGCAGATGTAGGCACCTGCTGTTAATTCGGCAACGTCAATAGTATGATGTATTTCAAATTGGTTAACGTTTATTTGTTTTACTAATTTTCCTGTTATATCGTATAGAGCAATGCTCCCTGCGTTTTCAAATTTGTATTTTATATTCAATGTTCCATTATTTACTGGATTTGGATATAATTCCATGGTTTCTTCTTTTTTATCATCTACTACTGGTGTAGTTGATTTTTTTCTGTTTTCTACTTTAACTTCTGTTGGTACTACCCATCTTTGGTAGCTGCCATTGTTTAATGTTTGAGTTATACCTTGTGCATATACTGCGGCTTCGGTTTGTTGTGTTTCGTTGGCAATAGCTTCTACTTTATTTTCGTTTTGTGCAAATAACATATTTACTGCTGCGAGTAAGGTTATGGTAACAATTAGCTTTTTCATGACTTTTATTTTTTTTGGGTTAACACTATCAATTCGTTTATAACACCAAAATTATAGTATGTTGAGTCGCTATGAAAGCTAGAATTTCCTTAGATATAGTGTTTGTTTCCCAACGTTGGTATTTTATTTTTTGTTACCGAACGTGACGTCAAAATGGCGATTGTTAATTGATGAATGGTGATTGATTATTTTAGAAGTTAGAGAAAAGAAAATCTATTTTCGACTTTACAAACCTTTGACTTTATAGACTTTTGACCTTAAACTTATTTCAAAGAACTAAAAAGCAAAATCGGCTGCCACGTTTGGCTAGCCGATTTTGCAAACAACCACTCTCTCTAAACTATGAAACTATGTTGTGCAAATAATTGCCTTTTTTAATGTGCTGACGATAATAATTCGTCAAACAGCTCAATGAACATTTTGTTCTCTTTGGCAGATAAGGTTTGCAACTTTATTTGTGCCTTATCTTTCATGCCTAATTCAAAATAAACCGAAACCAGTTGTTTTTTTGAAAAATCTGTATTCATATTCTCTAAATAATCAACGTATGCTTCGATGTTGTTGTCTTTTAAATACTGTCTTAAAATATCGCTATCTACCCAATTATTTTTTGTTGTATTGGTTTTCACATTAGCGTTCTCTACATTTTCAGGCGAATAATTTATGGGCAGTTTTTTCTCAAAATCATCACAAGATGGCTCTGGAAATAAACTAGCTAATACTGTAGAATCGCAAATTTTATACTCTACAACTTCGGCAACAAGCTCGGGTTGATTTGGCGTTTTTGGACTATCGTAATACCTTGTTGGTGTTCCATCTGGCGCATAGATTAAGGCTTCTGCATAGATGTCGCTAAAAATAGTCGTTTTGCTTTCATCGGTTATAAACTCGTTATTTGGAAAATGCACCGAAGAAGTAGATGGTTTTTTCATTACCTGTTCGCAAGTAGACGATTGATGTGATAAAACACCAGGTGTGCCGATATTTAAAAACAATCCATTATTGTTATTCACAAATTGGTTGCAATAAAAATACAGGTTAGGATTATCGTATTGTGTTTCTAAGCCAACGCCAAAACCTTGTATGGTGTTGTTGTACACTTTTGTTAGTGCTTCGTTTGAGCTTTGAATAACAATGCCTCTGGAGACATTTTTCAATCCATCTTTTGTGTTGTCTCTAAGTCCTTGAAGGTGGTTATCTCTAATAAGTGATCCTGTGCTGGATGCAGAGAATATTCCGTAAGAAGGATACTCTACCCACATACCGTTTATCCATTCTCCTTTTGAAGAATATTCTGATGGATTAAAACATGAAATAAAATTATCAATTATTTCTGCATAAGGAACGCCTTGCAAGGTTATGGCGTTATAAGCAAAATTAAATTTATTGTTAACGATGCTCAGTGTTTTACTTCCATTTAAAGCATACGCATTTATTCCGTGTCCTATTCTTATAAAGTTATTGTCGGAAATAACAACCCTTGAATTGTAGCTGTAAATTGCCTCTACAGAAAAATCATACGCGCTTAATTCTTCAGAAAAAGGATTGATTTTTTTATCTTCAAAATTGTTGTTTGAAATAAGAACACCGTCCGATTCGATTAGTGTGATAAAGTGTTTGGGCTCAAAACCAACCTCGCTTAAATCAGATATAAACACGTTGTTATTTATCACCACTCTGTTTTGTGTAAATATGCCTCCCGATTTTTCGAGCACAATGTTGTCTTTATTCTTTTGAAACAATGAATTGTCAATGGTGCCCTTTCCTGCTCCTGTAAATTTTTTCTCTTCCGATGTCCAATATTCGTAGTACTTTTTGCCAAACAAAATAGCAGTATTCGCGTATTCAACCGTAGAATTTTTAAGTTCTATTTCTCCTTGTATTAGTATGCCGTTTTCCACTACAGACCTAACTTCGATGCCTCCCCAAAACATATCATCACATTGCTCGTTGGTGGTTAGCGTTACATTTTCTAAAATAAGTTTTGCGCCTTCTTCCACCACAATGCCTTTGGTTATTACAAGGTCTTGAGCGTAGTGTCCAAAAAATTGTTCGTCTGCACCAAATTTTATGGTATCATTTTTTATAGTAAGTGTCGCTCCTTTTTTTACAATTATTCCATCGCGAATGGTTTTTGGAATCACACTCGCTGAGATGCCTTCGCTTACATTAAGTGTGTTTTTTTTAAATAAATCCCACGTTTGATTTTCTTTAACCACCACTAAGGTTGTGTCATAACTTTGCGGTTGTACAAAAAAGGAAAACGTCTTTATCACATTGCCACATATTTTATCTGTACAGGTAAGGGTGTAGGTTGTAAAATCTTCTGGGTAAGCTAAAGTAGCAGCGCTTGAGGAGTTTGACAAACCTACTTGAGGAGACCAGCTATAGTTTACGCCTTCCACCTCATTTACGCCAATTTTTGACGAACACTTTTCTGCAATTTCAGAAAAAACATCGTTTTTTGATGAGGGAGAAAACGTCATCAACTTTCTTTTGGCGTAGGTATCCAGAGATACCGTCATGGAAGGATCTCCGTAGTAGTTTCCAGAAAATTTATAAGGCGTTGCCCATGCAGTAATGTAATAGCTTTCGCTAAAATCGGGATTAGCAGTAAAAGTGGCAAACCGTCCGTTTGCAGTAAGTGTGCCAGCATTAGCATTGCTTATCTCCCAACTATATTCATACTCTTTATATTTGTAAGCATTGTCCATGTTTAGCTCTTTCACTTCAAGCGTAATGGGAGCACTACCTTTGTTGTCGCAAAAAAATCTTTGAAGTGAGTAAGAAGACGATCCTTCGCTTATGGTAATGTATGAGAAACTGTTATAGCTTACGTTCTTTCCTAATATGTTTTTGGTTACCGTCATGGTTACAATTACTTCGCCATAATCATTTGGTGAAGCCTGATAGGTAGCCGACAAAGAATTGGGGTTGTTGGCAGGATATATTAATTGACCCAAGCCATCGTGACTCCATGTTACTATGCCTCCTTCGGCAATTCCTTCTAATGCTATACTGTTGTTAGATTTAACCGCTGAAATAAATGCGCGTCTGTTGTTTGTAATTAAACAATGGGGTACTTCGGTAGAAGCATCAAAACTTCTAGCAATTTTTACAGCTTCTCCGGCATTGATTAATCCTGAGCCCAAACCTTTGTTTGCTTGCGTTACGTGGTTTGAAATAATCCCGTTAGAATCATTATAAATATCGGTAGCGGTTAATTTCATGATGCACTCAATTTGTTTGTTGTTTAATGTCGGATTGACAGATTTTATAAGCGCTGCCAAGCTTGCTGCTGTTGGTGCAGCAGCAGAAGTTCCACCTGACCCACCAATTAAAATTTGTCCATAAACTTCATAATCTAAACGAGCGGCATTTAAGCCTCCAGCAGCGATATCAACGGTGTTGTTGTAGTTTACGTTGTTTATTAAATTTTTTCCAGAATAGGTTCCTGTTACATCATTGCTGGTCATCGTTACAGACATTATGTTGCTGTAAGAAGCAGGAAAAACGTGTTCAAGCGCTGAAATGTTTTGTCCGTTGCCTTTGTTTAATCCAAAATTTCCTGCTGCGGCTATAATCAACATGCCTTTGTTATACGCTTCATTGATTACTGCTTGGAATGTTTCGGAATAGCCGTTAATGGTCATCCCTGTGGCAAAGCTCATGTTGAAAACGGAAATTCCCTTATTGGCTGCGTCTAACAAAGCTTCATAAATACTTGTTCCTTGTGCTTGGTAAAAACTAATTTTTGCTTTGTTGTGAGCCAATCCTGCAATACCTATTTCGTTATTGCTCTCTGCGGCAATCATTGATACTACCATGTTGCCGTGTGTGTAGTAAGAACTATAGCAGGTTGCTGCTCCTGCTGCGTCTGGATTAAATCCGCAAGTGGGGTCGCCATCGTAATAATGATTGTGAATACATGGATAATTTGTAGTGGGTAAATATTCGCCATTGGTTGGCTGACCAACATATAAGGCAGGCATGTCATTGTGTTTATCTATGTTGTTGCACATATCGGGATGGTCAAAATCAAGATTCCAATCCATTACCGCTACTTTTACATCGGCATCTGTGGGCAAAATTTGTTCCCATGCTTCAATAAAATTTAGGTGTTCTTTTTTAATAGCCCAACTTAATGATGACGTAGTATCATAATCATTGGGCGCATCCCAAAGAGGCTCAAGTTCTACATCGTGTTCGATGTAAACAAGGCTTTTTATTTCTTTCTGAACAAGAGCCATTAAATTTTGTTCGTCTAACGGATGTTGTTGTGCTGTTGGATTATTTACATTCATTTTTTTGCAATTCAAACAAGTAATGGAATATACCTTTTTAAGTAAGGCACTTTCTACATCACTATCTCGAAATGTTTTCTCGTAATCAATCTGGAATGGTTCTGTCTTCAGATTTATCAATTCGTTAACATCGTCAAGCGCCACAAGAAATTTAATGTCACGGGTTGTGTTTTGAGAATTTGAGTTGTCTTGTCCGCTAATCATGATAGCTACAAGGTAAGTGAGGATTAATGTAATGGCTAATTTTTTCATGGTATTTGTTTTTTAAATGTTAAAAATTATTTCTTTTTGTTCGTTTTTGTTTCGCTACTTCTGGCTGTGTTTTGTAATAAAATAAATTGCCTAATACCCAATAAATATCTTCTATGGATGTATCGGTAGTTTGGTGTTCGTTTTTATCCGTAAGTTTTTCTTGCTTGAAAATTGGAATAAAATCTCCGCAGATTATTTTTCCATTAACTCGTCTAATAATTTCTGCTGGGCTACTTTGTTTGTCTTTTTCCGTTTCTTGTTGGGTAAATGCACCAACAAAGCTTGATGAAAAAATAAGGCTAACAATTAGTTGTTTCATGACTCTGTGTTTTATTTTATAGGTTAACATAATCTGTCGTTAAATTTGTTGATACAAACTTATAGACAAGATAACGGCTACAAAACACAGAATTTCCGTGTGTGAATGAAAGATTTCCTATCGTGATTTAAACAAGACTAATAGAAGTTAGCTACTCTTCCATGAATGAAATTTTCGGAAAGCGTATTTCTACACACGTTCCTTTGCTTTTACCAGACTTGGTTTTTTTATCAATTATTTTAGACGAGTATTTTCCTTTTGATACTTTATTTAACACATCTAAGCGAAGCGCTGTTAAGTCGGTTGCTATAGAGACGTGGTCTTTACCTTTAGTTATGGTTCTTAGCTTAATGGCTTCTTCTCTGCCAACGCCATCGTCATCAATTGTACAAAGTATATCAGATTCATCAACGCTAAAGGTTATTTTCACTTTGCCTTTAGTTGGTTTGTTGGCAATGCCGTGCACCAAAGTGTTTTCAACATAGGGTTGCAACAGCATTGGAGGAATGAAACACTCTTGCTCATCTATGTCTTCTGCAACTTCAATAGTGAAATCAAATTTATCTCTAAAGCGCTGTTGTTCTAATTTGAGGTATGAGGTTAAAAATTCTATTTCGGTTGAAAGATTGATATAATCTTTCAGTGAGTTTTTAAGCGTGGCGCGAATCAGTTTAGAAAAATCCGAAACAAAATCCAGTGCAGGTTCTGCCTCTTCGTTTAACACATAATACTGCACCGAATTAAGCGCATTGAACATAAAGTGAGGATTGAGCTGAGAACTTAATAAACGGGATTGGTATTTGAGCGCTTGTAGTTTTTCTTTGCTTACCAATTGGTACGCATTTTTAATGTCCTCTTGTGCGCCTATTAAATCGGTTACATTTTGTGCATTGATAATAATGCCTTGTACGTTTGGATTACGAATTTGATTAGAAGAAACCATTCTAAAATACAACCATCTATCGGAGTATTTATGTTTTACCCTGCGAATAAGATAATCTTCTTTTTTAATGCCATTTATAAATGAGGCATCTTCTCCATTTTTTTCTGCAGAAGGAGTGATTACTTTTGATAGCATTTCTTTAACATCATCGGGGTGTATAAAGTCAAGAATGTTTTTACCAACCACTTCTTCGGACTCAAAGCCCACGGCATTTTCTACCGATGGCGACATGTATAAAATTTTTCCTTTTGGGGTAACCACACAGGTAATTTCTGATGAGTTGTGAACCAATTCTCTGAAGCGTGCTTCTGTTTTTTCAAGCTCGTGTTTTGCTTGTTGTTCCGCCAACTCCGACAAACGCCTATCGGTAATGTTACGCACTACTTTAAGCACTTCGTCTTCGCCACTTTTTGAAACGCGAATTTCAAAATAGTATATTTTTCCATTGTGCTCATACGAATGAGAAAACGTTTGCACTCTGCCAGTTTTTATAACTTCTGCAATTATTTCCTTAAGCTTTGTAACATCTTCTTTTAAAAGATTTTGAGAAATGTTGGTGCCAATAAAGCGTTCTCTTGGTAAAATAAGATGACCTTCTTGTGCGTGAAAGTCAATGTAATTCCCTTCTTTGTCAATTCTAAAAATAGCATCAGGATTGGCTTCTACCAAACTTCTAAACCGTTTTTCATTTTGTAAAGCGTCAAGTTCTGCCTGTTTTTTGTCGGTTATATCAATCAGCGTGCCTTCCATATATCCGTTTTCTGTTCCAACATTATATAGGGCAGCATTTTCGAGTACATATATTATTTTTCCATTGTTAACTAAACGCAAACAGCTTTCGTGGCTTTGCAAAGAGCCTTTGTTTTTATTTAATGTTTCTGAGAAAATCTCATCGGTAAGGTTGTCGTAAAGTTGGCGGGCATTTTTACCTATTACTTCTTCTTTTTTGGTATAGCCCATTACTTTAGCAAAGGCATCGTTACACTCGGTAATGGTGCCATCCATCGAAGCACGATACACGCCCGATAAGTTTCTTTCGAAAAGCGAACGGTAACGCTTTTCATTCTCGGCAAGTGCTATCTCTGCTCTGCGTTGCTCATCAATATCCCTAGAGTTTATAATATAATAAGATTCTTTATTATCCTTATTAAAAAGTTTTATGTTCGATTCTATCCATAAATATTTTTCTCCTTTTACTTTATAGCGCACGGTTAGAGGAAAGGACTTTCCGGGGTTCTTTTCAACTAGTTTATATGTTTTTTTTGCAAGGTTAAAGTCATCGGGGTGTACAAAATCAAAAGAGGTTTTGCCTATATTTTCTGTAGAATTATATCCGTAAAGATTTTCATTGTTGGGCGAGTTGTAAAGGATGGTTCCATCGGGCTTTTCAATGGTAATTACATCGTGAGAATTTTCGATAAGCGAACGGTAAAACTCTTCTTGCTCAATAAGTTTTTCTTCGGCTACTTTTCGTTTATGAATATTTCTTGCGTTGACAATACAAAAAGGTTCTTCGTCTTCGTTTTGAACAAATTTTTGAGAGCTTTCTATCCACTCGTAATTGCCATTTTTCATTTTGTAGCGATAGGCTACGTTAATGAGTTTTCCAGGGTTGTTTAATGCTTCTTGCCATGCTTTTTGGGCGATTTCTAAATCTTCGGGGTGTATTAAATCGGTATCTTTTTGTCCGATGTTTTCTTCTGCCGAATAACCAAACACAGAGGCGTTGTTGGGTGAGTTGTAGTAAATAGTTCCATCTGGTTTTTGAAGCGACACTACATCGGTAGAGTTTTCTATAAGCGAGCGAAAAAACTCTTCTTGTTCATGAATTTTTGCTTCACTTTGTTTTCTAGCAGTAATATCTCTTACTACATCTTTTGAGCCTGTAAGATTTCCATTTTCATCAAAAACAGCTACCGAGTTTACTTGAACCCAAACAAGGTTTCCTTTACAGTTTATAATTCTACCTTCATAGTTATCGTATTTTCCATCCTTAATAAGTTTTTCAAAAAACTTATCAAAACGTTTTTTGTCTTCGTGATAAACAATA
>JBKHVV010000024.1:0-24776 GCA_046569885.1 Bacteroidia bacterium | reverse complement strand
ATGTTTTCCAAAATATTTTCTGCAATCTCTTTTATTTCTAATTTTTAGCGAATTTTCGGAAGGTCTATTATCATAAACTTTAACGGTATATGGCTCAAGTTTTAAATCATTGTCTAAAACTCTTATTTGACAATTTATTGATGTAATTTTAAATATCAATACTAAAATGAATAAATAACGATACATACTATTGAAAAATATTTTTAGACATAACTACTAAAATTTAAAAATGAATTCTCAAATTAAATTACCCCTCTATGTCTCCCCTCTAAGGGGAGAAGTTTTTTATCTACGACCTCAATTTAGCACCTAACTCTTTTTCGTAAGCTAACTGAATTTTTTGCATTACGTTATCAATCACTTTATCGGTAAGGGTTTGGGTTTCGTCTTGCAGAATAAAACTTAGTGCGTACGATTTTTTTCCTTGCTCTAAATTTTTGCCTTCGTACACGTCAAACAAATCAATTTCTTTCAAAAGTTTATTGTCGCACTTGCGCGCAATGGTTTGTAATTGCTCAAAGGTAGTGGCGCTGTCAATTAGTAATGATAAGTCTCTGCGCACGGCAGGATATTTCGATACAGGCGTGTATTTTACGTTGTTCATGCTTAACAACTCAAACACTACATCCCAATTAAATTCGGCATAATACACGTCTTTTCTAACGTCAAATGCTTTTAATAAATCAGCATTGACTACACCCAACTGCACTACTTTTTTCTTAGCAATTTCAATGCTTAAACCTTCGCTAAAAATTCCACCTTGCTCTACGGGTTTGTAAGCTACATTTTTATGGATGCCGAGTTTATTCAAAATTAATTCTACAACACCTTTTAGCGTAAAAAACGAAACTTCTTTGCTCGGTGTGTTCCAGCGCTCAATGTGTCTGTTGCCAGAAAGCACGATGCAAAGCTTCTGTGTTTCTACATATTTTTCGGCATACTTGGCATACACATTTCCAAACTCAAACAATTTTACATCTTCTGCTTTTCTGTTTTGATTGTGTGCCACCGCATCCAAAGCATTAAATAGTATGGTTTGGCGCAACACATCTAAATCAGAACTCAAAGGATTTAAAATACCAACGTTGTGTTCTGATTTAAACCCATGACCTTTTAGTTCGGTATGTTTTGAAGATGTTAACGAGTTTGACATTGCCTCTGAAAATCCATTCGCAACAAGTGTATCGGCAATGATGTTTTCTATGTCTGTTTTAGAAGGTTTTTCTGCAAACGATAACGAAGCATTTACCTTATCAGGCACAGGCACTTCGTTAAGTCCATAAATGCGAATGATGTCTTCAATCACGTCTATTTCCCTTTGTACATCTACTCTGTAAGCAGGCACGTCTAATTCCATTACATCGTCTTCTTGCGAAATGGTATTAATTTCTAACGCGCTTAAAATGTTTTTTACATCGTGCTCAGAAATATCTATGCCCGAAATTTTACGCAGTTGTGATAAACGAAAACTTACCTTGAAGTTGTCAATTTTATTGGGATAAATATCGATTACTTCACCCGTTACAATTCCACCACTAACTTCTGTAATAAGAATGGCTGCGCGCTTTAATGCGTCAACGGTAATGTTTGGGTCAATGCCACGCTCAAAGCGGAAAGAGGCATCGGTATTTAATCCGTGGCGCTTGGCGGTTTTACGCACAAACGTTGGATTAAAATAGGCACTCTCTAAAAAAATATTTTTCGTTGATGCACTCACACCTGAATGCAAACCACCGAAAACGCCTGCCATACACATGGGTTCATCGCCATTGCAAATCATCAAATCGGAAGAAGATAGTTTGCGTTCTTGTTCGTCTAAAGATACAAAAGGTGTATTGTCTGCGCAGGTTTTTACCACTACTTTTCCGCTCGTGATTTTGTCTAAATCAAAGGCGTGTAGCGGCTGACCTAATGCGTGCAATACATAGTTAGTTACATCTACCACATTGTTGATGGACGATGCGCCTATGCTTCTCAATTTATTTTTTAACCAATCGGGAGATTCTTTTATCTCTACATTTTCTATGGTAATACCGCAATAACGAGGGCAAGCAGAGGTGTTAGCTACCTCAACGTTTACACTTTTGGTTGAAGGTTGAAAGTTGAAAGTTGAAGGTTGAAGGTTGAAGGTTAAAGGTTGAAGGTTGAAGGTTGAAAGTTGAAAGTTGAAGGTTGAAAGTTTGGTTTCTTGTGAAACGATTTTTTTGTGTTTCATCACCGCCAATAAATCACGGGCTACACCAAGGTGGCTCATAGCATCGGCACGGTTGGGCGTGAGTCCAATTTCAAACCTATAATCTTCTTCAATGTTGAAATACTCTTTTGCCAAAGACCCTACTTTTGCATTGGCATCTAGCACCATAATACCATCATGGTTGGTGCCCAAACCAATTTCATCTTCGGCACAAATCATCCCGTTAGATTCTACACCACGTATTTTCGATTTTTTAATTTTAAATGGCTCTCCGTTGGTAGGATGTATGTTAGTGCCATCGGTAGCTACCACCACTTTTTGTCCTGCGGCTACGTTGCTTGCACCACATACAATTTGCAACACTTCGTTGCCAACGTTTACTTCCGTAATGCTCAATCTATCGGCATCGGGGTGTTTTTCTTTTTTAAGCACTTCACCAATCACCAAGCCCTGCAAACCGCCTTTTACGCTTTCTACACGCTCCACACCGTCTACTTCTAAGCCAATATCGGTAAGTAATTGGGCAGTTTCTTCAGCAGAAACGGGGATATCTATAAACTGTTTTAACCAGTTGAATGAAATATTCATGAATTGTTAATTTGTACAAAAATAGCGAAATAGTTAGAATGAGGAATTATGAGTTAAGAATTAAGTGGTTATTGAACTTTTGAGAATTTTATTATACTTTTACGAAACATCGTTTAGCTAAACGTTTTTATTTTTGGAGAAGTATTCGTTATATTTGAAAATAGTATATAAAAAATACACCTATGTTAGCACGAAAAATTTACAGAAAATTAAATCACCACTTGATGATTTTGGTGGATTGGGATAAGCGCACCCCCGATTTAGAAAAAGGTACACTAATACACCCAAATTTGGGTAGATTGGCGCACCTTTTAGGAGAAAAGGTGTGTATATAAACAAGTTAGCGGCAACTTTAAACAGACACACAACACAACAGACAGTATGAAAAAATTACTCATTATTTCTCTACTCATTTCGCAGACAATTTTGTCGTTTGGACAAGACGTGAAAACAAAAAAGAAAAAAGTTGACAAAGGAGAAGGAACAGCAACTTTTTATGTTTTAGCCAGTAACGACACAGTGAAACACGGTGAATATCAAATTAAAGCTTACACTGGAAACAGAATACTTTTAAAAGGCACATATAGTAACGACAAGAAAGTGGGCTTGTGGACAGAACAGTATTACGGGCAGGACTATAAAGGACCTAAAGCTACTGGGCATTATGACAATGACATAAAAACAGGTGACTGGACTTACTTCAACTATGAAGGCGATACAGTTCTGATTTATAACTGGACAGACAACAAGGTTGTTTTTTCAAAACTATGTGGGACAGACACAAAAGAATATACAGTCATCGAAGACGGCAAAGAGAGCAAATCAAAACTTGACTGCCCACCAACTTGTGCGACAGGACGTGAGTATTTTTTGTATGAATTTCGGAGAGACATTGGAGAACAAGCTGACCTTTTTAAGAAAGTTGGCAATGAATTATATCAACTTAAAACCAAAATCAGTATTACCATTGACAAGAACTCTTCTGTTACTGACATCTCATATTCGACAGACGAAAAGAATGAGCTGAAAGTAATCATAGAAAAGTTTGTTAAGTCTTACAAGTGGATACCAGGCAAGAAAGACGGGCAAGACGTGACGACAAAGTTTGAATTTTCAGTCAGTTTATCAAGTCAATTCTAATGCGGACAGAAACGAAAAAAGCAGCCGCTAACAAGGGGTTTGCGATAGCGGGGGTTCCGTGCTTCGTTGACACTTTAGTGGTTAATGAAAGTGTTGTGCTTCGTATGAACAGTAGTGCTAATTCACCCCGCCATCGCAAACCCCCGAAACGTTACCAGCAAGCGTAAAAAACCGACACGACCAACAACAAACGACCTCAACTCGACCGACAATTTCGCTGTTCTTTGAAACAAAATAAACTGACTTTGCCGACACTCGTCCCACCACAATTGGTTTTAAAAATTTTTCCCACCGCACATTTTAAACAAATAATTTTATGCCTGCCCGCATTTTGCACATTTGGTTTTGCCCTTACACACAAAGCCTTCGCTTCAGCAAAACCAAAAGAGCAAAATTTTTCCCACGCACTTGTTCGGGTTATGAAAATAAATTGTAATTTTGACAAAATTGTCAAGGCGAAAATTTCAAGGTAATGAAAGAAACATTTGGAGAATACATTCACAATTTGAGAGTTGAACACGGCTTAACTCTTACAAAGCTTGCGGCAGCACTTGATATTGACCAATCAACGCTTTCCAAAATTGAAAATCAAAAACGCAATGTTCCAGAAGAAATTCTTCCCAAGCTTGCAAAAGTTTTAAAGTTGGACATCAAGAAACTTGAAAATGAATTTTTCAGTGAGAAGATAGCAGAAATGATTTACCGAGTTCCCGATTCAACAGAATTATTGACACTGGCAGAGGAAAAAGCGAAATACTACAGAGTATCAAAGGTTAAACAAGGAAATTTAAAATTTTAAGAAATGGCAAAATCAATAGAACAATACTTAAACAAAGTTATTCAAGGCGACTGCTTAGAGGTTATGAAAAATATTCCGAGCAAATCCATTGATATGATTCTTTGTGATTTACCTTACGGAACAACTCAAAACAAGTGGGATTCGGTAATTGACTTAGAACAACTTTGGGAACATTATGAAAGAATCATCAAAGATGATGGAGCAATTGCATTGACCGCTCAGGGACTATTTACAGCAAAGTTGATTATGAGTAATGAAAAGTTGTTCAAATACAAAGTGGTTTGGATTAAATCAAAATCAACAAATTTTCTTAACGCTAAAAAACAACCACTTCGTAAACACGAAGACATTTGTATTTTCTATAAAAAACAGCCTACATATAATCCTCAAATGACAAATGGAGAGGCATACGATAAAGGCATTAGAAAAGACCAATACACTGGTAGTTATGGAGATTTCAAACCAAGACACGTTAAAAGTAATGGAGATAGATACCCGAATGATGTTGTTTGCTATGAAGAACAACCAATTGACGATTTTGTATATGTGAAAACAGCAGAATCGGAAGGTCCTGTTTTGCATCCGACACAAAAGCCAATTGAACTGGGTAGATATTTGATAAAAACTTTCACAAACCCTGGTGATGTAGTTCTTGACAATGCTTGTGGTAGTGGTAGCTTCCTACTTTCTGCAATTCTTGAAAACAGACAATTTATTGGAATTGAGAAAAATGAAGATGTTTTACTTCACAAGGTTAAACCAGTTGATTACATTAAAATTTGCACTGATAGGATTCAAGAAACACTTAAACGCAAGGAGATTGAAGAATCAACTTTAAGGTTATTCAATGAGCCAATTGCAAAATATCATACACTTAATTACAAAAACGGAAAGGCAAAAGCAAGTCCAGCAATTTATTAATTGAATTACCTGAAATGGCAAAAGTTACATACAACGAAAGAAGCTGGGCAATAGATGTTATAAGTGAAATCGGCTTACATCTTGCAAATAAAAGTTGGCACTTTAAAAGTGCAGGTGGTGAAAGCACTATAAGCAACGAAAAGTCAAGTCTATTTCCTGATGTTTTGATTTTCAAAGACCAAACAAGAAATATCATTTTGCAAGGTTGGGAATTGAAAATGCCTGACACACCAATTAATGATGCTGAATTAATTAGCAATGCAATCAAAAAAGCTAAGATTTTACAAAGAGACAGTTTTATTTTGTGGAATGTAAAGAGTGCCGTTCTTTATTCTAAACAAGGGGATTCATTTTCAATTTTAAAAACTTGGAATGACATTGACATTAATAACCGAACAGAAGTAAAACCCAAAGAAACTCTTTGGAAATCATTACTGCATACCATACTTTCAGACTTAAACGGCTATTTTGAATCAGGAGAAATTTCAGATGAAGTATCTACAGAAATTTTAGCTGTTGATGCAATCATTGATGTTGTTCTCGAAAATATATCCTCAACAGCAGAAAACATAAGGGCAAATTTTAGAAGAAATTCAAGACTTGAAGCTCAAATAAACAACTGGTGGCTATCCTCGGCAACAGAATATGGTTATAATCCGACTGCAATAAAAGACGCTTCAAATAAATTACCTACTCTTTCAAAAGTAATTTTAACCGATTGGGTTTTCAAAATCATCTTCGCAAATGTGCTGAAAAGGCATTTTAATGAAGCTAGAGCAATAGAATCAATAAACAATGAAACTTCGATTGAACAAGCAAAGGAAATAATTACCTCAATATCTGAGCATTGTAATTTCTGGAATATTTTTAGTGATAACCTCGCAATTGAATTCATTTCAAATTCTGCTTGGAAACAAATCATCCAGTTAAATCAATTCCTTTCATCAATAAACATTGCAGGAATTGAAATCGAAATTCTTCATAATTTACTCCAATCTTCAATTGTCTCTGCAAAACGTAAAGTAGCCGGACAATTTGCTACTCCTAAAAAGTTAGCAGATTTATTGGTTAGATTAACCATAGAAGACAAAGAAGGAATTGTAATTGACCCTTGTTGCGGAACAGGAACAATTATCAATCAAGCATATTTGCTCAAAGAAGAATACGAGTTTAACCAAGACGAAATAATAAACAGCATTTGGGCATCAGACAAACATTCTTTCCCTATTCAATTATCTACACTTACATTGGCTAAGCCAAACAACATTGGTAAAGTGTTAAACATCTTTAGAAAGGATGTGATTGAACTAGAAACAGGGCAAAATGTAACTTTCAAAGACCCAAACAATGGAAACGATATTGTAAAAATTTTCCCAACTATTGATTATGTTGTTTCAAACTTACCATTCATCAAGAGTAAAGAAATTGAAGTATTAAACCCGAACATAACAGAAATAAACAACTTCATTCAAGATGAAGCTGACACTACAAAATCACTAAGTGGCAAAAGCGATATTTTCGCTTATATCCCATTTTATTTGCATCGACTACTTTCGGAAAACGGAAAAATTGGGCTGATACTTTCTAATGCTTGGTTGGGAACTGATTACGGTGAAATTTTCTTAGAGTTAATTCAGAAATTCTATGACATTGAAACTGTAGTAATTTCAGGTAAAGGAAAGTGGTTTGACAATGCAGATGTAGTAACTACTTTTTTGATTGCAAAAAAGCGAACCCCAGATACTTTAATTGACCAAAACAAAACAATTTCATTTTGCACCCTAAAAGAAAGCATAGACGAAATACCTGACATTAAACAATTGAGCGAAAATATTTTGTTGGAAACTGATAATCAATTTGTAGCTGTTCAAAATTATTCAGTAAATGAGATAACCAACTTTGAAACTATTGGTGTTCCTTGGTGCGGTTACTTTGCAAATCTTAATTGGCTTACTGATGTTTCAGAAAAACTAATTGATTGTAATCAGATTTTCAAGTTTACTCGTGGTGAAAGAAGAGGTTGGAATCCCTTATTTTATCCTGCATCTGGACACAATATTGAAGCGGAATACATAAGACCAGTTCTGAAAAACCTAAGAGGAACATCAGGACTTTATTGTTCAGCAGATGGAGAAGCATTTTGTTGTTCAAGAAGTATTGAAGAATTAGAACAACTCAATCATACAGGTGCTTTGCAATGGATTAGAAGTTTTGAAAATCAAAACAACGAAACAGGAGTTCCACTTACTCAATCTTTGCGTAGAGCTAATATGTTTTGGTATGAGATGAAAACCGATAATATGGCTGACTTTGTTGCTAATGTGAATTACGATAAAAGTTTATTCATTGCAACATTTATCAATCGTTCTTTCATTGACCAAAGAATGATTGGACTTTCAATTAAAACTGAGCATCAAGATGAAAACAGAGTTTTACTGCTTGCATTATTAAACAGCGTTCTAAGTATGTTTTTTATTGAAAGTTTCGGTTTTGGTAGAGGTTTAGGTGCACTTGATTTAAGAGCGACAAAATTTGAGCGTGATTTTAAACTATTGAATTTTGAACTTTTATCAGACGAGCAAAAGCAAAGTATTATCAATGCTTTTCAACCAATTGCAAATAGAAATAGATTGCCTTTGGAACAAGAAGTTGAACAAGCAGACAGAGTAAATTTTGAAAGAGTTCTATTTGAAGCATTCGACATTTTTGAGCATTACGAAGCAATTAAAACATCCTTATTACATCTGTATAGAATCAGATTTGCAGTAAAAATGAATTAAAAAATGAAGTTGCAACAAAAGACATTAGAGAAATTAAGAAACTTAATCAATGAGGAAACAGAATATCGTACAGGTCCTAAACTCGTTGATTTCTTTAATGATTTAGGTGCAAACGACACATACAACAGAGGTGGTGGGTTTCCTTCTCGATGGATGTATACGGACGAAAAACTATCAAAAATCAACGGCACACCCGAACTTGACAAATGCATTCGCAAACTTTTTGCACCTGTAAATTTCATTGGTCGCTTTGCGGAACTGGACAAATTCATTGCTGACTTCAATCAATATCTTGCATTTGATGGATGGCAGGTTTTAAGAAAAGAAACCGAAATAACATTTACCAAAGCAGGAAAAATAAAATTTGAAGAAAAAATTGAAGTAAAAGAAGATGATTTTTTACAAAAGGAGTTTAGCGATATTTCCCTTGACAAATTAGGTCTGGACAGCATCATAACAGAAACTTTGAACATTCGATTTGATGAAATAAAAAAATGTTTAAATGCCAAAGCTCCAATGTCGGTTATTTTTCTTTCAGGCAGTTCACTTGAAGGAATATTGTTAGGAATTGCATCAAAGTATCCGAGAGAATTTAACCAATCAAGAACATCGCCTAAAGACCAGAACGGCAAGGTAAAACCATATCACGAATGGACACTTAGCAATTTCATTGACACAGCACACGACATTGGAATTTTGAAAGAGGACGTAAAGAAATTCAGTCATTCATTGCGTGATTTTAGAAATTACATTCATCCTTACGAACAAGTAAGTTCAAGATTTAATCCTGACGAACATACAGCAAGAATTTGTTGGCAAGTTTTGAAAGCAGCAATTTATCAACTAGCAAATAACAAACCCAATGCACATGTGTAAGCACATTTGCAAACCGCTACAAGCCATCACGCAGACCAAAGTTTGCAAAAGAGCTTCCACCTCTCCAACCCGAGAAGAATTATTTTTTAAAATTCCCTTCCCTTCAAAAATTTTTAAAACCGCCACCGCACAACCGACACATAAAGACCAAAATACTCACTGGACAATGACAGCGAAACCCTTATCATACCTGACTTTCACGACACGGACGACAGAACGCCAGCTGGTAACAGCGGTTTTGCAAAAGTGGCGGTGCAGTGCTTCGTATGACAGTGAAGTGGTTAATCAAAATTTAGTGCTTCGATTGAAGTTTAGTGGTGAAAATCGCCACCTTCGCAAAGCCGCAAAACGTTACCTGCAAGCGTAGCGAACGACACGCCCAACAATGACAAAGACAAGAATTTACAAAATATTGACCTATTGTATTGCGACAGTGTGGATTGCAAATGGATTATATTGTAAAGTATTAGACAAAGTGCCTAGACACCAAGAAATTGTATATAAAATTACAAATGTAGATAGACCTTCAGCATATTTCTTGACTTTTATAATCGGAATTTCAGAAATTATTATGGCTGTTTGGATTTTAAGTGGCTATAAGACAAAATTAAATGCTATTGCACAAATCACGATAGTTGCGACAATGAATACTCTTGAATTTATACTTGTTCCAGACTTGTTGCTTTGGGGTAAATTAAATTCATTGTTTGCATTTATTTTTATTTTAGTTGTTTACTTCAACGAATTTTATTTTAACAAAAAACAACTCTAATAACTCGATGCTAAAATATTTAAAAGACCATCCATTTGCAGTTGAAGCGTATTTTGAAAGTTCGCTGGTTTTAACTTTTGCAGTTCCAAAAGAACAATTACAAAATCTAATTCCAGAATGTTTACAGCTTGACACATTTCAAGACAAATGGGCTTTTGTTACAGTTGCAATGGTTCAAACAAAAGACTTGCGACCAAAAGGTTTTCCGAAATTTATGGGCAACGACTTTTTTCTAATAGGTTATCGTGTTTTTGTACGCTACACAAATAATGCAGGTAAAAGTTTACGTGGTTTGTATATTCTGAAATCAGAAACAAACAAAACGAAAATGGAATTTTTTGGAAATATATTTACACATTACAACTACACTACAACGGACATAAAACAAGTTGAACAGCAAAACACAAAAGAAATATCCTCGAAAAAATCAAAGTTCAAGATCACAATAGACAAAACGGAAGAACAAATTTCTTTGCCTGAACATTCCCCTTTTGCAGATTGGAAAGAAGCAAGAAGATTTGCTGGACCATTGCCTTTTACATTTACCTATAACAAGGAAACCAAAAAAGTTTTAATCATTGAAGGAGTAAGACAAAACTGGATACCAAATCCAGTCAAAGTGATTGACTATAATTTCAATTTTTTAAGTTCTCTAAAACTTAAAAATCCATTATTGGCAAATGCTTTCATTATTAAAAACATTCCATACTATTGGAAAAAAGGCAAAATTGAAAAATGGAAATAAACAGACGAAGTTTTCAAGGAGTATTAAATATTTTAAGTTTCAACCGACACTTTTATGTGGTGGGTTCATATTACTAGCCTTAATTATTGTAAGTAAGTATATTTTCAATTGGCCTGACAGCTTGTATTTATTGGTTGTTTTGGCATTTATTTATGGACTAACTATGCCATTATTCGTCTCAGCTTATGTTTATGATTTCTCAGGCTTCTACAATTTTGATTGGTTAAAGAAAATGAAAATTGAAGATACAAAAAACAAATTCAATTTGAACATCAACGCAGGCTTTGACGAGACAAGTTTTATTTTAGAAAGTATTTTGCCTAATTCCAAACTTCAAGTGTATGACTTCTACAACGCCAAACAGCATACTGAACCAGCAATTATCCGAGCAAGAAAAGTGAGTTTATTTTATCCAAATATGTAAGCTACCCCGAAATTCGGCCAATTAAAAAAAGAAAACGAATAAAAAGTTTTACTAATTTTAAATGGAAGAAAAATGAAAAAAACACAATTTACCGAACATCAAATCATTGCTATGTTGAAGCAACATTGTAAGCTACCCCTCCAGCGGGGAACACAAAAAAAACCCCGAGAGTTTCGGGGCTTTTTTAAATATAGGGTTGTGAGTTTTACTCTTTTGTTTCGCCTTCAGCAGCTGCATCGTCTGCAGGTTTTTCCTTTTTAGGGGCTGCTTTCTTTTTAGGTGCTTTTGGTGTTTCTTCTGCAGTAGCTTCTGGTGCTGCTTCGGCAACGTCTGTTGCAGTTGCAGTGTCTTCAGCTTTAGGTGCAGTCGTTTTTTTACTACCTCTACGGCTTTTCTTAACGGCAGATTTTTTAGCACCTGCTTTTTCTGCCAATAGTAGTTCGTTAAAATCAACTAACTCTATGTAGCACATTTCTGCGGCATCGCCTAAACGATAGCCCAACTTAATGATGCGTGTATAGCCACCATTGCGCTCACGAATTTTTGGCGCTACCGTGCGAAATAGTTCGCTTACGGCATCTTTGCTTTTAAGGTAGCTAAATACCATTCTGCGTGAGTGTGTTTCGTCTGCTTTTGATTTTGTAATCAAAGGTTCTACAAACTTTCTCAATTCTTTGGCTTTTGCCAGAGTGGTTTTAATTCTCTTATGCTCAATTAACGAGCAAGCCATGTTAGAAAGCATTGACTTTCTGTGTCCGTATGTTCTACCTAAATGATTTACTTTATTACCGTGTCTCATTGTTATGTTTCGGGTTGAAAGTTAAAGGTTGAAAGTTAAAGGTTGAACGTTTTAAAACTTCGCACTTTAAACTTTAAACTTTAAACTAATTTTATTCTTTATCTAATTTATACTTTGCTACGTTCATTCCAAAAGAAAGACCTTTGTTGGCTACTAGTTCTTCTAATTCGGTTAATGATTTTTTACCGAAGTTGCGGAACTTAAGTAGGTCGCTCTTATTGAAGGATACTAATTCGCCAAGGGTATCTACATCGGCTGCTTTTAGGCAGTTTAGTGCACGAACGGAAAGGTCCATATCAACCAAACGTGTTTTAAGTAACTGACGCATGTGTAACGATGATTCATCAAATTCTTCTACTTCTGATTTGATTTCTGTATCCAATGTAATTCTCTCATCAGAAAACAGCATGAAGTGGTGAATTAAGATTTTAGCAGCTTCTTTCAATGCCTCTTTAGGATGCACTGAACCGTCTGTATCAATCTCGATGTTTAGTTTTTCGTAGTCGGTTTTTTGCTCTACGCGATAGTTTTCGATGTTGTACTTTACGTTTTTAATGGGCGTAAAGATAGAGTCTGTAAAAATGGTTCCTTTCGCTGCTGAGTTGTTTTTGTTTTCTTCGGCAGGTACATATCCTCTACCTTTTCCAATGGTTATTTCCATTTGGAATTTTACAGATTTTTCCATGTGGCAAATAACGTGGTCTGAGTTTAGCACTTGGAAAGATGATGTAAACTTGCCTAAGTCTGCTGCGGTAAGTTTATCTTGTCCAGAAACTTTTACGGTAAAGGTTTCTGTTGAAGAATCGTCTATTTGTCTTTTAAATCTTACTTGCTTTAAGTTTAGAACAATTTCTGTAACGTCTTCTACTACGCCTTTAATGGTAGAGAATTCGTGGTCTACACCTTCAATTTTTACTGAGGTGATTGCAAAGCCTTCCAGCGAAGACAATAAAATTCTACGTAGGGCATTACCTACAGTGATGCCATAACCTGGCTCTAACGGTCTGAATTCAAATTCGCCATGAAACTCGTTAGAGTTAATCATAACTACTTTATCTGGTTTTTGAAAGTCTAGTATTGCCATTTTATTTTTTGTTTTAAAGGTTAAGGGCTTACTTATTATTTAGAGTAAAGCTCTACGATTAATTGTTCTTTAATGTTTTCTGGAATTTGGTTTCTTTCGGGCATTGCCTTAATAGTACCTTTTAAGTTGCTGGCATCCCACTCTAACCACTCCAATAATGATTCTCTGTTTGCTAAAGAGCTGTTAATCGCTTCTAACGATTTTGATTTTTCTCTCACAGCTACTACATCGCCTATCTTTAGTGTATATGATGAAATGTTAACGATTTCGCCATTTACAGTAATGTGACGGTGAGAAACTAACTGACGTGCACCGCTACGTGTAGGTGCAATTCCTAAGCGGTATACTACGTTGTCTAAACGTGTTTCGCAAAGGCGCAATAAGTTTTCGCCTGTGATGCCTGTTTTTGACGATGCTTTTTGGAACATGTTAGAGAATTGACGCTCTAACAAGCCATAGATGTGCTTCGCTTTTTGTTTTTCTGCTAACTGTACGGCATATTCGGATTGCTTGCCACGTCTTTTGCTTAAGCCGTGTTGTCCCGGACCGTAGTTTTTTCTTTCTAACGCCTTGTCAGGACCAAAGATTGGTTCTTTGAAACGTCTTGCGATTTTTGATTTTGGACCTCTGTACCTTGCCATTTTTTTACTTTGTTTTTTAGTGTTTGTGCTTTCTAAAGCGGTTGTGAATTAAGGTCTATCTATCCTTCGACATCCATTGCTTTAGAGTGGTTTATTTTCTATACTCTTCTACGTTTAGGTGGACGGCAGCCATTGTGTGGCATTGGTGTAACGTCAACTATTTCGGTTACTTCAATACCTGCGTTGTGTAGGCTTCTGATAGCAGATTCTCTACCTTGACCCGGACCTTTAACGTATACTTTTACTTTTCTTAATCCTGATTCAAATGCTTCTTTAGCACAATCTTCTGCCGCTATTTGAGCTGCATAAGGAGTGTTCTTTTTAGAACCTCTAAAGCCCATTTTACCTGCAGATGACCAAGAAATTACTTCGCCATTGTTGTTGGTAAGCGAAATAATTATATTGTTGAACGAAGCGTTGATGTGAGCATGTCCTTGCGACTCAACCTTTACGTTTTTCTTCTTTTTTACGTTTGTTTTTGCCATGTGCTTTATTTATTACTTAGTTGCTTTTTTCTTGTTTGCAACCGTTTTTCTCTTACCTTTTCTCGTTCTTGAGTTGTTTTTTGTACGCTGACCTCTCAACGGAAGTCCAGTTCTGTGACGCACGCCTCTGTAGCAGCCAATATCCATTAAGCGCTTAATGCTTAATTGAACTTCTGAACGAAGGGCACCTTCTACTTTAATTTCTCCAATTAGTTTACGGATGACACCTAAATGGTCATCGTTCCAATCTTTTACTTTGATGTTTTCATCAATGTTTGCTTTTTGTAGAATTTCCTTAGCGGTGCTTCTACCAATACCATAGATGTAAGTAAGACCTATTACGCCTCTTTTTTCTTTTGGTAAATCTATTCCAGCGATTCTTGCCATAGTGTTGTTATAATTTTATCCCTGACGTTGCTTAAACTTCGGGTTCTTTTTGTTAATTACGTACAATTTTCCCTTGCGGCTTACAATTTTGCACTCGGGCGATCTTTTCTTTATGGATGCTCTAACTTTCATTTCGAGTTGTGTTTATTTAGTATCTGTAACTTATTCTTCCTTTTGTTAAATCGTAGGGAGATATTTCCACTTTTACTTTATCTCCGGGTAATATTTTTATGTAGTGCATTCTCATTTTGCCTGATATGTGTGCGGTAATGATATGCCCATTTGCCAATTCTACTCTAAACATTGCGTTTGACAATGCTTCTATTATTGTTCCGTCTTGCTCTATGGATGACTGTTTAGCCATTTATCTTCTTCCTCTCCCTAACCCTCTCCAAAGAGGGATATTTACTGTTTTTAATTCTTAACTCTTAATTTTCAAAACTTCTTCTATGTACTCGAATGTTGACAATACTATTGGTTGTCCTTTTGCTATTGCCACATCGTGCTCAAAGTGAGCAGATGGTTTGCCATCGGCAGTAATTATAGTCCAGCCATCTTTTAGCTGTTTTACTTCCTTTCGTCCCATGTTTATCATGGGTTCGATAGCAAGCACCATTCCTACTTTTAGCTTCATTCCGTTGCCTCTGCGCCCATAGTTGGGTACTTGAGGTTCTTCGTGTAACTCTTTTCCTAGCCCATGTCCTACTAGTTCTCTTACCACTCCATAACCATGCTTTTCTGCATGAGATTGGCAAGCAAAACCAATATCGCCTATGCGATTGCCTTCAATGGCAGCTTTTACGGATAGTTCTAAGCATTCTTTGGTAACTTGGAGTAGTTTTTTTACTTCTTCCGAAACTTCTCCAACCTCAAATGTGTAGGCAGAATCTCCATAGAAAGCATTTTTTAACACTCCACAATCTACCGAAACGATATCGCCTTCTTTTAAAGGGACATTGTTTGGAATACCATGAACTACTGCTTCATTGACTGAAGTACATAAGGTGTTTGGAAATCCTCCATAACCTTTAAACCCTGGTGAAGCGTTATTATCTCTAATAAACTCTTCGGCTATTTTATCTAGCTGAAGGGTCGTTGCTCCAGGCTTAATGTACTTAGCCACTTCGGCTAATGTTTTACCAACAAGTAAAGAACTTTCTCTTATTAATTCTATTTCTTCATTAGTCTTTAAAAAGACCATAAATTCATTTAAAATGCTTGCCCAACAGCGGGCATAGCGCTACCTCTACCTTTAATTCTTCCTCCCTTCATCAATCCATCGTAGTGTCGGCTTAACAAATGGCTTTCAATTTGCTGAAGTGTGTCTAACACAACTCCTACCATAATTAAAAGCGAGGTTCCTCCATAAAATAAGGCAAATTGTTGCTTAATGCCCAACATCATGGCAAAAGCAGGTAGTATGGCAATTAGTGCTAAGAACATGGAACCTGGAAGGGTGATTCTTGACAACAAGTGGTCAATGTATTCTGAGGTTTGTTTACCCGGTTTTACACCTGGAATAAAGCTACCTGTACGTTTTAACTCGTCTGCAATTTGATTAGGATTTACCGTTACTGCCGTATAGAAGTAGGTAAATAAAATAATCATTACGGCTAAAGTAAAGTTGTACCAAAAGCCTTGTACGTTAGAGAATGTTGCACCAAACGATGTTCCTGAAAAAGCAATACCCGGAACAATCATGATGGCTTGTGCAAAGATGATGGGCATAACACCTGCAGCGTTTACTTTCAAAGGTAAATACTGACGCTGACCACCTACTTGCATTTGTTTCATTCCTCTACCTACAATGCGCTTAGCTGTTTGAATTGGAATACGTCTTGTACCTTGTACCAACAAAATGCTGAACATGATAACTAATAATAACAAAACTATTTCAATCAACAAGAATAGGTAATCTCCTGCTCCTTGTGTTTTTGCAATTAATTCTTCGGCAAAAGCCATTGGTAGGTTGGCGATAATACCAATCATGATGATTAATGAAACACCATTACCAATACCTCTTTCTGTAATTTTTTCGCCCAACCACACCACAAACATGGTACCTGCAATTAGGATGATGGTTGAAGAAACCATGAAAAATACGCCTGAATCAAACGCTGCCTGTTGTACGTAAGTAGCTAAATATGTAGGTGCTTGAAATGCGCATATAACGATGGTTAACATACGTGTCCAAGAGTTAATTTTGTTTCTACCACTTTCGCCTTCGCGTTGTAATTTTTGGATGGTTGGTATGGCTATACCTGCCAACTGCATAATGATTGATGCAGAGATGTAAGGCATAATACCTAACGCAAATACTGAGGCTCTTGAAAATGCACCACCAGCAAAGATATTAATCAAGTCAATTAAGCCACCTGCATTACCTGCAGAAAGTGCATCGGTGTTAACACCTGGAAGGATAACATAAGAACCTACACGGTATATAAGCACCAAAGCAAGCGTAGTAAGTATACGCTTTCTAAGGTCTTCAATGGTCCAAATATTTCTTAATGTTTCTAAAAAATTCTTCATTAACTACGTTGTTTAGATGGTTTCGGCAGAGCCTCCTTTAGCTTCGATTGCTGCTTTAGCAGAAGCCGAGAAAGCATGTACTTTAACATCTACTTTTGATTTTAATTCTCCTCTACCTAAGATTTTAATTCTATCGTTTTTAGAAATCAATCCGCTTTCTACCAATGTTTCGATGCTTATCGCTGAAACATTTTTCTTTTCAACCAAAGATTGAAGTGTATCAAGGTTAATGCCCTTGTACTCTACTCTGTTTACGTTTTTGAAACCAAACTTAGGTACACGTCTTTGAAGTGGCATTTGACCACCTTCAAAACCAATTTTTTTGCTGTAACCTGAACGAGATTTAGCACCTTTATGTCCTCTTGAAGCTGTGCCTCCAGAGCCAGAACCTTCACCTCTACCTAAGCGTTTGTTAGTTTTTACAGATCCTTTGGCAGGTTTTAATTTACTTAAATCCATTTTATCTTGTGCGTTATATTATTCAACAACTTTAATTAGGTGTTCTACCTTTTTAATCATTCCCATGATTTGAGGTGTAACTTCTTTCTCTACTACTTGGTTTAGTTTTTTAAACCCAAGTGCTTCGATGGTTTGCTTTTGGCGTTTTGGACGCTTAATAGCACTTTTTACTTGTTTTATTTTAATTGTAGCCATTTTAAATCGCTTATCCGTTAAATACTTTTTCCATTTCGATACCTCTTTGCTTAGCTACAGATGAAGCATCTCTTAAACTTGCTAAGGCATTTATGGTAGCTTTTACCACGTTGTGAGGGTTTGATGAACCTAATGATTTTGCTAATACATCGTGTACACCAACGCTTTCAAGAACAGCACGCATAGCACCACCTGCAATAACACCTGTACCTGGGGTTGCTGGCTTGATGTAAACTTTCGCTCCACCAAACTTTGATAATTGTGCGTGAGGTAATGTACCTTTAAGTATCGGTACTTTAATTAGGTTTTTCTTAGCGTCTTCGATGGCTTTTGAAATAGCATCGGTAACCTCTAATGATTTACCTAAACCGTGACCTACGATACCATTTTCGTTTCCTACTACCACAATAGCAGAGAAGCTAAATGTTCTACCTCCTTTGGTTACTTTAGTTACACGGTTTACGGAAACTAATCTATCTTTTAATTCAATGTCAACTGACTTTACTTGCTTCATCGTTTGTTATTTTAAAGTGTTAAACCGCCTTCTCTTGCGCCTTCGGCTAAGTTTTTAACTCTACCGTGGTACAGATAGCCGTTTCTATCGAAAGAAACTGCTTTGATACCAGCTTTTGCAGCTTTCTCGGCAACTTCTTTACCTACAATTTTTGCTTGCTCAACTTTGGGTTTCCCAGCCGCAGCTTTGTTGTTGTAAGATGAAGCGGCTACAAGCGTTTTTCCTGTAACGTCATCAATAATTTGAGCATAAATTTCTTTATTGCTTCTATACACAGAGAGTCTTGGTCTTTCGGCAGTGCCGCTAACTACTCTTCTGATTCTTTTTCTGATTTTTAGTCTTCTAGTTTCCTTAGAAAATGCCATGATTACTAAGTATTAATTATTTTTTACTTGCAGATTTTCCTGCTTTTCTTCTTAATTGTTCTCCTTTAAACTTAATACCTTTTCCTTTGTATGGTTCAGGTTTACGGAATGAACGTATTTTAGCGGCCACTTGACCTATTAGTTGTTTATCGGCAGAGGTTAAACGGATAAGCGGTGCTTCTCCTTTTAGTGCTTCTGTTTCTAACTTTACTTCTTTTGGTAGTTCGAACACAATTGGGTGAGAGTAACCTATAGAAAGTTCTAACCTTTGTCCGTTAGCATTTGCTCTGTAACCAACGCCTATTAGTTCCATTTCTTTTTTGTACCCTTGGGTAACTCCTGTTACCATATTATTAAGCAATGATCTGTAAAGACCATGCTTAGCTCTGTGTTCTTTCTCGTCAGATGGTCTATCAAGTGTGATGTTTCCGTCTTCTATTTTTACAACGATGTCTTTATCGATGCTTTGAGAAAGTTCGCCAAGTTTACCTTTTAAGGTTACCACGTTGTCGGCAGAAATTTTGGCTTCTACTCCTTGTGGTATTGCTATGGGTGCGTATCCTATTCTAGACATTTTTAATCTAAATTAATTTATTAATAAATGTAGCAAAGCACTTCGCCACCTACATTTAGTTGTTTTGCTTCTTTATCTGTAATGACGCCTTTTGAGGTAGAAATAATAGCGATACCTAACCCGTTAAGTACGCGCGGCAAGTTGCTTGCGCCTCTGTAACGTCTTAAACCTGGTGTAGATGCTCTTTCAATGCCTGTAATGGCTGGTTTTTTAGTTAATTGATCGTACTTCAAGGCGATTTTGATAAGGCCTTGCTTGTTGTCGTCAATAAACTTATAGTTGGTGATGTAACCTTTTTCTAATAAGATTTTGGTTATTTCCTTCTTTAAGTTTGAAGCAGGAATTTCAACCACTTTATGGTTTGCCATTACTGCGTTTCTTACTCTTGTTAAATAATCTGCTATTGGATCGCTGTACATTGTGCGTTAAATATTATTTGTTAATTACCAACTTGCTTTTTTAATTCCGGGTATTTTACCTGCCAGAGCCATTTCTCTGAAGGTAACACGAGAGATACCAAATTGTCTCATAAAACCTCTTGGTCGTCCAGTTAGTTGGCATCTGTTGTGCAATCTAACTTTGGAAGAGTTTTTAGGAAGCTTTTGTAGTTCATCCCATTCTCCGGCTTCTTTTAGAGCTTTTCTTTTTTCTGCATATTTAGCAGCAAGACGTTCTCTCTTGCGTGCTCTTGCTTTCATTGATTCTTTTGCCATTTCTCTAAAATGTTTTTATTTTTTTCTAAACGGAAATCCAAATGCTTCTAATAATGCTTGTGCCTCTTCGTTGGTTTTTGCATTAGTAACAAAGGTGATATCCATCCCTAATATTTTGTTTACTTTATCTATATCAATTTCTGGGAAAATGATTTGTTCTTTTACTCCCATTGTATAGTTACCTCTACCGTCAAATCCTTTTGCACTAACGCCTTTAAAATCACGTGTGCGTGGTAACGCTACAGAGATTAATCTGTCTAAAAATTCGTACATTTTTTCGCTACGAAGGGTTACTTTAGTACCTATTGCTACGCCTTTTCTTAGTTTGAAGTTAGAAACGTCTTTCTTTGAAAAAGTGGGTACTGCTTTTTGACCTGTAATAGTGGTTTGATCAACGATGGCAGCATCGATAATCTTTTTATCGGCTACGGCTGCGCCTACGCCTTGGCTTACTACTATCTTCTCTAATTTTGGAACTTGCATAATTGACTTGTAGCCAAACTTGCTCATAAGAGAAGGCTTTATTTCAGCCTCGTATTGTTCTTTAAGTCTTGGTGCGTAACTCATTATTCAATTACCTCCCCTGATTTTTTTGAATATCTAACTAATTTTCCTTTTTCATCACGTTTGCGACCTACGCGTGTAGCTTCGCCCGATTTTGGGTCAACTACCATTAGGTTTGAAACGTGAATACTTGCTTCTTTTTCTACGATACCACCTTCTGGGTTGGCTTTGTTGGTTTGTGGTTTTGTGTGCTTTTTAATTTTGTTGAGACCTTCAACAATTGCTCTGTTTTTATCTCTATCTACAGACAAAACTTTACCTTTTTTACCTTTTGCTGAACCAGCGGTAACAAGGACGGTATCATTTTTCTTTATGTGTAATTTCTTTTGCATTTTCTTTTTTAATTTGAAGTTTTATAATACTTCTGGCGCTAATGATATAATTTTCATGAATTGTTTTTCACGTAATTCTCTAGCTACTGGTCCAAAAATACGAGTACCTCTCATTTCGCCTGTATTGTTAAGTAGTACTACGGCATTGTCATCAAATGAGATGTATGAGCCGTCTGGTCTTCTTACTTCTTTTTTTGTTCTTACTATAACAGCTTTTGATACGGCTCCTTTTTTGATGTTTCCTGAAGGAAGCGCATTTTTTACCGAAACAACGATGGTGTCGCCTAATGAGGCGTATCTTCTGGCGGTGCCTCCAAGTACTCTTATGCAAAGTACTTCTTTTGCTCCGCTGTTATCGGCTACTGCTAATCTGCTTTCTTGTTGTATCATTACTTTAAATTATTTTGCCTTTTCAATAATTTCTACTAATCTCCAGCACTTGTTTTTGCTTAATGGACGAGTTTCCGTAATTTTTACGGTATCGCCTATTTGGCACTCTTGTTTTTCGTCATGAGCCATAAACGTAGAGGTTTTGTTTACGAATTTCCCATATTTTGGGTGTTTTACTTTACGCTCTACTGCCACAACGATAGATTTATTCATCTTGTTGCTGGTTACGGTGCCTACTTTTTCTTTTCTTAAATTTCTCATCCTTATAAGAATGTTATTTGTTTAATTCTCTTTTTGTCAACTCGGTTTTTAATCTTGCGAGGTCTTTACGAGCGTGTCTTATAGTTAAAGGGTTTTCCATCTCGCTTACTCTGTGGGTAAGTTTCATTTTTGATAGCGAAATCTCTTTGTTTCCTATTTGCTCCACAATTTCTTCTGTGGTCATTTCTTTTATTTCTGACTGTTTCATTCTAGTCTGAATATTTATTGTTGTTCAAAATCTATTCTTGTTACAAACTTGGTTTTTACCGGAAGTTTTTGAGCTGCTAAGCGTAATGCTTCTTTTGCTACTTCTACTGGTACGCCATCCGCCTCGAACATTATGGTACCAGGTTTTACTGGTGCTACCCAATGGTCTAACGAACCTTTACCTTTACCCATACGAACCTCTGCAGGTTTTGCGGTTACGGGTTTGTCAGGAAATATTCTAATCCAAACGTTACCTTCTCTTTTCATAAATCTTGTTACTGCGATACGTGCAGCTTCTAATTGACGAGAAGTGATAAATCCGTTATCTAATGATTTAAGACCGAATGAACCGAAAGAAATTTGAGCGCCTCTTTGAGCTACTCCTTTGTTTCTTCCTTTTTGTTGGTTACGATATTTCGTTCTTTTTGGTTGTAACATTGCTACGTGCTTTTAATTTCGTTTTCTATTATTACTTTTTTCTTCTAGCGGCTGGTCTTGGTTTTCTTTTTCCATCGGCACCTGGTTGTGGTTGTCCGTTTTGGTTTCCAGAAGTTGTTGCTGCTCCAAAATTTGGAGACAAGTCGCGCTTACCAAATACTTCGCCTTTGCAAATCCATACTTTTACACCGATACGTCCGTAGGTGGTGTGTGCTTCTGACAATGCGTAATCAATATCTGCTCTAAATGTGTGAAGTGGTGTTCTGCCATCTTTATACATTTCTGAGCGTGCCATCTCAGCCCCGTTTAATCGTCCTGAAATTTTTACTTTAATGCCTTCTGCACCCATTCTCATGGTTGATGCAATAGCCATTTTGGTGGCTCTTTTGTATGAAATTCTTCCTTCAATTTGACGTGCTACAGAATCTGCCACTAATTGTGCGTCTAATTCTGGTCGTTTAATTTCAAATATGTTTATTTGAACGTCTTTACCTGTAAGTTTTTTTAATTCTTCTTTAAGTTTATCCACTTCTTGACCACCTTTACCAATAATGATACCTGGTCGTGCTGTGTTGATGGTAACTGTAACCAACTTCAATGTTCTTTCGATAATGATTCTAGAAACGCTGGCTTTTTTAAGACGAGCCATCAAATATTTTCTTATTTGGTCATCTTCTACCAATTTAGCGGTGTAGTCTCTACCGCCATACCAGTTAGAGTCCCATCCTCTGATGAAGCCTAATCTATTACCTATTGGATTTGTTTTTTGTCCCATTAATTTATTCTATTTTAAATGCTGTCAATAACTACCGTTACGTGGTTTGATCTTTTTCTAATTCTGTGTGCTCTACCTTGAGGTGCTGGTTGAACTCTCTTTAACATTGTTGCAGAGTCAACATATATTTCTTTTACCACAAGTTTGGCATCTTCAATGCGTTTGCCTTCGTTTTTTGATTCCCAATTGGTAATGGCCGATTTGATTAGTTTTTCTAATCTACCAGATGCCTCTTTAGGATTGTGTTGTAACATGCTTAATGCTTTAAATACATCTACACCTCTTACCATGTCGGCAACTAATCTCATTTTACGGGGAGAAGTAGGACAGTCATTTAGCTTTGCTAAGCTGATGTTCTTTTTTTCTTCTTTTAAACGATTTGCTGTATTGCGTTTTCTAGCACCCATTGTTGTTGCTGTTTATCTTAATTATTCTTATTTCTTTTTGTTACCTGCGTGTCCTCTAAATTGTCTAGTTGGAGCAAATTCACCGAATTTGTGACCTACCATATTTTCTGTTACATACACAGGAATGAATTTCATACCATTGTGTACAGCTATGGTTAAGCCTACAAAATCTGGGGTAATGGTGGATGCTCTTGACCAAGTTTTAATAACACTTTTTTTCCCTGATTCTTGAGCTTCTGATGCTCTCTGAGCCAGCTTATAGTGAATGAATGGAGGTTTTTTTAACGATCTAGCCATGATTTAGTGTTATTTCTTTCTTCTTTCAATTATTAATTTGTTAGACGCTTTAGTTTTTGAGCGTGTTTTGTAGCCCTTAGCTGGTAAGCCTTTTCTTGAACGTGGGTGACCACCTGAAGCTCTACCTTCACCACCACCCATTGGGTGATCTACGGGGTTCATCGCTACACCTCTTACTCTTGGTCTTCTGCCTAACCATCTGCTACGACCTGCTTTACCAGAACGAATCAAGTTGTGTTCTGAGTTAGACACAGCACCAACGGTTGCTTTGCATGTTACCAATACCATTCTAGTTTCGCCAGAAGGTAATTTGATTACGGCATATTTTCCATCTCTTGCGTTTAATTGCCCATAAGAACCTGCGCTTCTTGCTAAAGATGCGCCTCTACCAGGGTGCAATTCGATGTTGTGAATAATTGTACCTAATGGAATTTCTGACAAGAAAAGGGTATTTCCAATTTCTGGAGCTGCGCCTTTGCCTGACATTACTTGCTGACCTGTTTTTAATCCTTGAGGTGCAATAATGTATCTTTTCTCACCATCTGCATACACTAAAAGAGCAATGCGTGCGCTTCTGTTTGGGTCGTACTCAATGGTTTTAACCGTTGCAGCGATTCCTTGTTTATCTCTTTTAAAATCGATAACTCTATATTTTCTTTTATGACCACCGCCAATGTAACGCATAGTCATTCTACCGTCATTGTTTCTTCCACCAGATTTTTTTGACGATACAATTAGGCTCTTTTCAGGAGAATTTGTTGTAATCTCTTGAAAGTCGTGAGCCACTTTGTGACGTTGACCGGGTGTCGTTGGTTTTAATTTTCTAACAGCCATTTTCTTTCGTTAATTAGATATTGTTATAAAGGTCTATCGTTTGTCCCTCTGCAAGAGTTACCAACGCTTTTTTACCCATTTCGGGTTTTACATAAGAAACCCCTTTGTTGGTGTATTTTGCTTTTGGCTTTCCACCACCAAAGTTTACTGTATTAACGGATTCAACGGTAACTCCTTCATACATCGTTTCGATGGCTTCTTTTATCTGTAGTTTGTTAGCCGATTTTACCACCTGAAAAGCGTACTTGTTACGTTTTTCCGCTTCGTTGGTCATTTTTTCTGTA
>JBKHVV010000023.1:0-25135 GCA_046569885.1 Bacteroidia bacterium | reverse complement strand
CAACGTTCTTTTAGAGAATGGAAAAACCATCGACTTTAAAATGACCGCTAAAAAGGATGCTACCGTTGAAGGTGTGTTGAAAGAAAACGAAGAAGAAATTCAAAAACGTGAAGAAGACCTAGAAACTAAAGTAGGTAGAAGTGATATTAAATTAAACGCATTTGAAACAGATGCCGACAGAGAGCGTGAAAAAGCTGAAGAAGCCCAAAAACAAAAAGAAGAAGCCATAAAAAAGCAAGAAGAAATTAGAAAAGAAACGCAAACTACGCAAGAATCGGCTGATGAAACAAAAAAACGCGCAGAAGAAGCACAACGTATAGCCGATGAAAAACGCAAGCAAGCAGAACAACAACAACAAGACGCTCAACGATTGAAAGAAGAAAAAGAACGCGAAGTGGAGCAACAGCAAAAGCAACGCGAACAAGAACAAAAGCAACGCGAAGAAGAAGCAAAAAGACGTCAAGAAGAAATAGAAAAAGCTCGCTTAGGACAAATTCAAGAAGCCGATAAAGCAGAGTCAGAAGCAAAAAAAGAAGCTGAACAAGCCCAAAAAGAGCAAAAGAAAGAACTTTCGGAAGCGGAAAAAGAAGCTAAAAAGAAAGAAGATGAAATGAAAGCCAAAGAAAAATCAACTGAAAAAGAACTAAAAGAAAAAGAAGACGAAGCCGAGCGCAAAAAAGAAGAGGAAGAAGCCAAACGTAAAGATGCCGAAAAAGAAGCTAGAGAAGAAGAGAAGAAAAAAGAGGAAGAATTAAGCGCTCAAAAAGAAGCGGAAAAAGAAAAGAAAGACGCGGAAAAGCAAGAAAAAAGAGCCGAAGAAGAACGTAGAGAAGCAGAAAAAAAAGCCGAAGAAGCTGCTGAAGAAAAAGAAGATGCCGAAAAATTAAACGAAAAACTTGAAGACCTTGACGATGAACAAAAGAAAATTGACAAGGAAAGAAAAGAACTTATAGACAGACAAAAAGACCTTGACAAAAAACTAAAAAAAGGTAAGAAACTTGACAAGCTAGCCAAAGAGCAAGAAAAAATAAATGAAGCCAACGAGAAACTTGACGATAAGCAAGATAAGCTAGATAAGAAAAGAAAAAAAGCGATTAAGAAAGCGAAATAAAAGCAAAACCACCTTCGGGTGGTTTTTTTATTATATTTGGCACAATTAATCTAAATTGTTACTTATGAAATCAACATCTTTATCGCTATTACTAACATTTACTCTATGTGTTCTTTTAGCCTACTCACAGTCATCATACAATGACGGATGGGAAGCACTAAACAACGCTGATTTTTTAAAAGCAAAAACCTCTTTTGAAAAAGCAGTAAAAGAAAGTGACCATAAAGAACAGGCGCTTTTAACACTCTCTATTCTGCACAATGAAATAAAAGAATACGAAAAAGGAGCAAATTATTTCATGGATTTTTATGAAATATCATCAAATCCTATACCCGAAGTATTTGCTCTTTGGTACAATGAAAGTGTTGTCGGAGGCTCTGGGTTATTAAATAACCATCAATTAAATTTATTTCAAAAACTGTATAGTTCAACTAATACTAAAGGATTGTTAGATGGTGCTCTAGATTATAATTATGGAACTCACTATATGTTCAAAAATGATAAAAAGAAATCAGACATCTACTATAATAAAATAAATAATTTAAACAAATGGAGTGTACTAGGTCCTTTTGACAATATTGTAAATAATGGATTTGATAAAAATTTTGGTGCTCTTGACACAAATAAGAGAGAATTTTTATCAGTTTATGGTACTAAGGTAAAATGGGAAACCCCTATAGATAGTTACAATGATGGGTATTTTATATCGAATAGATATTTTGTAAACTCTAATGCTTTGATATATGCCCAGTCTTTTGTAAAACTTGAGGAAGAAAAAGAGGTGTACTTAAAGCTCGGATACTCAGGGGTATTAAAGTTATGGGTAAACGATAGTTTAATTTATGCAGAGCCAAGCAAAAGAACTACTGAAATGGATTACTTTCAATTTAAACTTACTTTAAATCAAGGGCATAACAGGGTTTTGGTGCAACTTGGAGAGTTTGACGACAATACCTACACAAATTTTTCGGTTAGAATTACAGACTCAAACCATAACGTTTTAAATCTAAGCCAATCGGAAACTGTTAAACCATATAAGAAGGGCATAAAAAATTTATCCGTTTTAAAATTTAATACCATTACAAAACTTGAAGAAAAATTAAAAAATACTGGCAATGAAAATGAATTGCTATATAAACTTCTATTAGCAAAAACATACATACGCTCATCAGAATATGATGAAGCAGAGCAAATACTAAATGATCTTTATAATAAATACCCTAAAAATTACTTATTACTTCGATTGCTTGTGAATTTTCACCAAGCATCAGGTAAGGGAACTCTGCAAAATAAATATTATGAAGAGTTTAAAGAACTATATCCTCACGATAGAGATATATTATCAAACGAAATAAATAAACTTATTAAAGAAAAAAAGATAGAGGAGAGTAATAAAAATATTGGAATTTTCAAAGAACTTTATCCTTCTGCAAAAAGAGATTTAATGGCTTTTGACTTGTCCATAGCATCATTAAATGAAGATTATGAAAAACTAATAAAAATTATTAACCAAATGTATGTTCTATTCCCTGATGATAAAGATGTGGTTAATGGAAAATATCAAGTTGAAAAATCTTTAAATCCAGATTCAAAGTCGGCTATTAAAATACTAGAAACCTACTTAAAAAGTACATACAACTATTCCGTATTATCTAACTTGATTGACGAGCTAGAAAACATTGGAGACAACAGGAAACTTATACAATATCTAAATCACTCTAGCGACTTAACAATTTTTGATAGTTGGTCTTTGAAAAAATTGGCAAATATTTACCTAAAGAGTGAAGACTATGATAAAGCTATTAGTTATTACAATAAAATATTACAAAATAGACCATCCGACTATTACACAATGGATGATATTGGTCAGCTCTATCAAATAAAAGGTGATAATAATAGTGCCTTAAAATATTACGAAAAATCGCTTCAATATTATCCTTTTTCTTTTACTACAAATGAAAAAATAAGGGTAATAAAAGGAAAAACATCTATGCTATCATTAGTTGAAGAACTAAAGGTAGATGAAGTTATAAAAGAATTTAAAGAAAATTTCAAGCCTTCGAAAACTAATGACTACGACATTGTTTTTGAAACAGAATATCGTTTAGTTTTTGAATCCGAAGCAAATGGTCGGGTATATAGTTATATGCTTCGCTTAAATAATGAAGACGCGTTGAAGGACTGGCAAAAAATTGACCTTTCTTCCTCTAGAGGCTATAACTTAAATATAAACGAAGCAAAAGTTATAAAATCATCTGGCGCAAAAATAGATGCAGAACGAAACTATCAAAACGTTGTGTTTACTAACCTTGAAGTTGGAGACTACATTTATATCAAGTATACCGAAAAACAATATTCTGGTGGTAAATCTTCCAAATTCTTTAGTGATTACTTTTCGTTTAACTCGTATTCTCCTTGTTATAAAACAAAATATTGCCTAATCACCGAGGGAAATTACCAAATAACAGACACTATGGTTAATTTAGCAATTGAACCTAAGATTACTAAAGAAAATGATTTTACAAAATATGTTTGGGAATCAATTAACCCTAAAATAATAAAAGATGAACCTCAAAACATTCCTTTCAATGACGTTTCAAATAGGCTTCATATTTCAGCCAAATACGCATGGAATGATATTGTAAATTGGTATGATGATTTATCTAGAGACCAAGCTAAAGTGGACTATACAATAAAAGAAATTACAAAATCTTTATTTGAAGACGGAAAAACATATACTGATATTGAAAAAGCAAAAATAATTTATGAATTCCTTCTAAAAAATATTCAATATAGTTCAATCGATTTTAGACAAAGTAACTTTATACCTCAAAAAGCATCTGATGTTTACATTACAAGGCTCGGAGACTGTAAAGATATTTCCACTCTATATGCCGCAATTGGCAGAAATGCTGGATTAGATGTGGATTTGGTACTAATAAGCACTAGCGACAATGGAAAAAATAACGTTATTCTACCCTCAATCAATTTTAACCATTGTATTGTAAAAGTAAATATAAAAAATAACCCTCTATATCTCGAGCTGACCAATCCCAATCTACCCTTTGGTCACCTAAACTACTATCATAAATATGCCCCTATATTAGAAATACCCTACAATAAACCAGCTAACTATACTGCTACACTAAAGCATTTAGACTTTAATAAAGGATACACAAGCTCAATAATAAGAGATATTAATGTAGAGATAAAAAGTAATGGAGGAATTAATATTGTCTCGCATTCTATCAAAACAGGTAGAAAAGTTACTGGCTTTATAAATGATTACTACAACAAAGACACATTAGATCAAATAAACACTTTAAAAAATAGTCTATCATCAGACTTTAAATCTTTAATAAAAATAAACTATATAAAATTAACAGACGCTAAGCCAAGAAAAGATACAATAGTATATGATTATAGTTATAGCTTAGAAAATGAAGTAATAAAAATTGGCTCTTTAAATAGTATTAAAATTCCATTTGCAGACGTTATAATAAAAAGTGATTTATTCGAGCATGAAGAACGCGAAAACCCTTTTTATTACTCAAAATATGAGGATAATGAATATTATAACCAAACAACTATTATTAAATCACCAACTGGAACTAAAATTATAGAAATTCCCGAAAACAAAGAGATAAGCTTGGGTAAATTTAAATACTCTTTAGTATTTCAATCAATATCAGACAGTGAACTAAAAGTAGAGCGCAGTTTTATTGCTGACATAAGAAATATCTTACCTAAAGAATTTAATGAGTTTAAAGAGTTTATGTTAAAAGTAATAGAAGCCGAAAATACTCATATCGTTTACAAATAAGTTGGCACAAAACCACCTTCGGGTGGTTTTTTTTGAACAATCTTTTAGTAAATTTGTTTCCGATAAAAACGACAACCTTTTATGTATATAATTTCATTAATATTAATCGCCATGATAACACTAAGCAACACAGCTCATGACTTTTCTTTTACCAGCATTGATGGAAAAGAAATCAAGCTCTCACAATTCAAAGGAAAAAAATTACTATTGGTAAACACTGCCAGCCAATGTGGTTTTACACCTCAATACGAAGAATTACAGGAACTACATAAGAAGTACAAAGATAAACTTGTAGTAATTGGTTTTCCTTGTAACGATTTTGGAGAACAAGAACCAGGAAGCGAAAAAGACATTAAATCTTTCTGCCAAAAAAATTACGGAGTTACATTTTTACTCTCTGAAAAAATCTCTGTAAAATATGAAAATATTGACCCTTTATTTAAGTGGTTGACCGAACAAAAAAACACAGCTATTACAGGTGACGTAATGTGGAATTTTGAAAAATTCTTAATTGACGAAAACGGAAATTTAATAGACAGATATAGAAGTACTGTTTTACCTACAAGCGAGAAAATTACCAAGCACTTAAATTAGCTAATTAAACAAATTTGTCAGTTCGAATGTTTGCGTAGCAAACGTATCGAGAACTAAGATTTGTAGGTAGAAATATGCCGTTCCTTTTTTTCGGGATAAATGTCGGCAATGGTAACTAAAATTCCTGTTTCTTCTACTCCACCAAAATCAGGATTTACGGCAGTTCCAAACGTTTTCATGGTTGATGACAAACCCATGTAACTATTGATAAGTGGCGGAATATTTTCACCTCTTTCGCGCACAAAACCATTCAATTCTTTATAGGCTTCTTTGAAGTCTTTACCTTCAAAGATTGAGGTAAAATCTTTTTCTTTTTGAAGCGGATAAATGGGCTTTAACAAACCTTCTTTATCAGGAAAAAAATAATTTAAAAACGATAGTAAACAATCGCGGCTTTCAATATTATAATCTGGATACATGGTTACCTTTCCATACAAATATTTTACATCAGGATTGTCCACAATCAAAGCACCTAAACCATCCCATAAATTATCTAAAGCAAACAACCCTTTTCTTGGATTTTCTTTTGGTTGAAATATCGGCTGAATCCAACTTCTACCCAATTCAATGGTATAAGGCAAATAGTCTTTTTTAAATGTTTCTGACAGGTTAAAATAGTTCACTGTCGAAAGTTCTACTTCGCCATTTTTATTGACACAATCACTTCCTCTTATAAAGCGATAACCACCAACTATTTCATTTTCTTCGGGACTATAAACAATTAACTGACTGTAATAATTTTCAGAAGTATCGTACTTGTCCAAGTCAAACGGATTGCCCGTACCACCTCCAGATGCACGAAACGTAACTTCTCTTAAACGTCCTATTTCTTTTAGTACATTAGGAGAATTTATATGATTAACAATATAAATTTCGTTATCACTTTTGTTGGTTTTTCTCACAAACGTATTTGCATTCAACTCTTGCTTTAAAAGCGCTCTATCTATCTTAGGAATGATATTATCGGAATGTGGCAACATAACTATCTACAAAAATACGTATAAAATTAAACACAAACACAAGGATATTGCAAGAGAACCGCATATATCGCAACTTTTTCTCATATTTGCATCAATAACAAAACACTAGAAAAATGAAAGCATACGTATTTCCAGGACAAGGTTCGCAGTTTGTAGGCATGGGCAAAGATTTGTACGAAAGCTCTACCGTAGCAAAAGGATTATTTGAAAAAGCCAACGATAGTCTAGGTTATAGAATTACCGATATCATGTTTAGCGGCACAGAAGAAGAATTAAAACAAACCAAAGTAACCCAACCTGCCATCTTTTTACACTCGGTAATTACCGCAAAATTGTTAGGCGATAGCTTTAAACCGGACATGGTAGCTGGTCACTCATTAGGTGAATTTTCTGCTTTAGTTGCCAATGGTACACTCAAGTTTGAAGATGGATTGCTATTGGTTTACAAACGTGCCTTAGCTATGCAAAAAGCATGTGAAGCAGTGCCTTCAACCATGGCAGCTATTTTAGGTTTAGAAGATGACGTGGTAGAAAAAATATGTGCAGAGATTGATGGTGTGGTAGTTCCTGCCAACTACAACTGCCCTGGTCAGTTGGTAATTTCTGGAAGTGTAGAAGCCGTAAACAAAGCGTGCGAAAAACTAACCGAAGCAGGTGCAAAGCGTGCTATGGTGTTGCAAGTGGGTGGTGCGTTTCACTCACCACTAATGGAACCAGCACGTACAGAATTAGAAGCAGCCATAAAAGCCACAGAATTTAGCACGCCAATCTGTGCGGTCTATCAAAACGTAAATGCCAAAGCTGTTACCAACCCCGAAGAAATAAAACAAAACTTAGTTGCACAATTAACGGCTCCTGTAAGATGGACGCAGATAATGCAACAAATGATTGCTGATGGTGCTACAAGTGTGGTAGAATGTGGACCTGGCAAAGTATTGCAAGGACTATTCAAAAAAGTTGACAGAGCATTTGAGACCTCAAGTGCTGAGGTGTTAGTACAATAATCTCAAAAAAATAGCATCACAAAAATAGTTTAGCGTACGAAAAAAAATTCTCAACATCCATAAACCAATTGTATGCTTCAGGCACGGTAATAAATCATAGGTAATTCTTAGTCCTTAATCCTCCTAACCACCCCTACCGAAGCATCCGAAAAATCTGCCTGCCCAAAGTTGGCATTAATGTGTGCGCCAATTTTAACGTTCCATTTTCTGTTGCTATAATTATCAAAAAGATAGTAGTTAAGCCCTAAGCGTGTGTTAAACAAAGCTTTTGACCAATAATCAAAATAACTTCTAAACCCAAATGCGTAATAAACTTCTTCGAAAAGGGGTTTATAAAGATTTAGCCCACCTTCAATATCAATACCCACATGACCTAATAAAAATTCTGCACCTGCCATTAGGTAAATATTTCCTGCTTGAGCAATGGTACTACTTCCATAATGGTTGATGATGTAATTGTAGTAGCTGTTGTAGTAACGCGCATAAAGACCAGCTTTGTATTTGATATGCTCTCGATGCACATATCCTAAGTTAAATCCTGTAGAAAACACACCGTATTTAGGTGTGCCTACAGGCCAAAAAATTCCGGCTAATTCATGAAAACCCAAGCCACTTCTATGTTCTATTACCCAATACGATAAAGATTCTTTAATCTTAAGCCTTTCGGGTGTGCTGTTTTGCTTACCAAATACATATTCCAGCCCTAACAGTGCTGAATTAAGTCCATAATTTGGTATCTGTGTGTGCCCATTCGATGAGTGAAAATAGCCTCCTGTAAAACGCAATTCTCCCTTGTTAAAATAAGTCAATGTTTTTCCAAACGAAGCATTAAAATGCCACGAAAAAGGAGAACCAATAGCTAAATTTTTAGGGTTGGTTTTGGCATCGTAATAAGTGGTAAAATGCGCCAACCCTATCCCAAACTTGAAGAAAAATGGTTTTGGTTTATTATTAAATTTAAAGTTTATATAAGGATATACAGAAAACTGATTACCAAATATTTTTGAATTTCCTAAATAAGAACCTAAAAGAGAAATCCCCACATCTGGATAGTTAAAATAAGGCGACCATTTTTTGTTATCTGTCCTAAGATGAAGCGAAGCAATGCCATCTACCCTAACCGATGATTGGGGATAACCTCTCGTATAGTTCGGAACGATTCTTCCAGCAGCCCCTTCAAAAGAAAAATAGGCTTGCGTGTTTTGCCCTTTTAAGCAAAATGACACAGAAACAAGGATTCCTACCATTACACTTTGTGCATAAAATCCTTTGTATCGTTTTCTTATGTTCATCAAATGCCTTAATTTTGCTGAACGACAAATGTAGCAAACCAATTTTAATGAAACGAGCGTATTTAGACAATGCCGCCACAACACCAATGGCAAAGGAAGTTATAGAAGCAATGATGCCTTATATGACTGAGTACTGTGGCAATCCATCATCTGTTCACTCTTATGGAAGGACAGCAAAAAATGCTATCGAGCAAGCACGAAGATGCGTTGCCAACCACCTTAATGTTCATCCCCACGAAATTTATTTTACCTCTGGAGGAACCGAAGCTGACAACATGGCTCTTAATTGTGCCATAAACGACTTAGGCGTTACACGTATCATTACCTCTGCTATTGAACATCATGCTGTTATCTATACCGCAGAACATCTTGCCAAACGAAAAAATATTGAGCTCGTTTTACTAAACCTTACCCCGCAAGGTAGTATTGATATTAACCATCTTGAGTTGCTTTTAAAAGAAAACAAACCCACTTTAGTTTCGTTAATGCACGCCAACAACGAAATTGGCAACCTTATTTCACTACACGAAATAGGAAATCTTTGCAAAAAATATAATGCCTACTTTCATTCCGATACGGTGCAAACCATGGGACATTATCGTTTTAACCTAAAAGAAACACCTATCGATTTTATAGCATGCTCTGCCCATAAGTTTCATGGGCCAAAAGGTGTTGGCTTTTTGTATGTAAACAAAAACGTAAAAATAAATCCTATTCAATTTGGCGGAACTCAAGAGCGGAACATGCGCGGAGGTACAGAAAACATTTATGGAATTGTAGGCTTAGCCAAAGCTATGGATTTAGCATACGAAGATTTAGAAGAACACCAACATCATATTCAAGGATTAAAAGACTACATGAAAGAAACACTTAAAAATACTTTCCATGATGTAGAATTTAATGGAGAGCAACTTCCCGAAAAAAGCCTTTACACAGTGCTAAGCGTACGCTTTAAAAACATTGAGAACAAATCCACATTTCTATTTGGGTTAGATTTAAAAGGTGTAGCCGTGTCAAGCGGAAGCGCATGTTCATCAGGAAGCAACAAGGAATCTCATGTACTTTCTGCGCTAAATTTAAACTCTAACTTCACTGCCGTAAGATTTTCGTTTAGTCGCTATACCACTAAAGAGGAAATTGATTTTGCTGTGAACGCTCTTAAGGAACTCGTTCCCGTTACCGCCTAATGGCAAAACAACAACACACCAGCATAACGTTACTTGGCACTGGCACTTCGCAAGGCGTACCAGTAATAGCTTGCAATTGCCATGTGTGCACCTCAACTGACCCACGCGACAAACGCCTTAGGTCTTCGGCTATGTTTACCATTGATGGTGTAAATATTGTGGTGGATACTGGCCCCGATTTTCGCCAGCAAATGCTTAGGCACAACGTGCAAGATTTACGTGCGGTGGTATTTACTCACGCCCACAAAGACCATACAGCGGGATTGGATGATGTGCGCTCGTTTAACTTTAAGCATAATAAAAACATGGACATCTACTGCGAAGAGCGTGTGTTGCACAGCTTGAGCAAAGAGTTTTTCTACATATTTGATGAGAATTTCCAATACCCGGGCATTCCTCGGCTTACTACCAATTTAATAGATGGGCAACCCTTTTTTATTGATGACATCCAAGTAATTCCCATTCGAGGAATGCATTTGAAATTGCCTGTATTAGGATTTAGAATTAATAACATTGCATATCTAACCGACATGAGTGTCATTGACGATACGGAGTTAGAAAAACTTAAAAGTTTAAGTGTGTTGGTGATTGATGCTCTGCGTCACGAGCCACACGTTTCGCATTTTAACTTAGAGCAAGCACTTGATATTGTTGCCAAGGTGAAACCACAAAAAAGCTACTTTACTCACATTAGCCACTTGATGGGTAAACATGCTGATGTACAAGCTACCCTTCCTGAAAATGTGTTTTTAGGTGAAGATGGTTTGGTGATTGATTATTGATTATTGGCTATTAGCTTTCAACCTTCAACTTCCAACCTTCAACTTCCAACCTTCAACCTTCAACTTTCAACCTTCAACTTCCAACCTTCAGCCTTCAACTTTCAACTTTAATTCATACCTTTATACGAGCAATTTTTTAGATACGCAAATGCCAACAGCCGAATATAATTTAGTAGAAGAACGCAAGAAAATACTTGATGCTTATAGAAGTTTAGTGCGTTCCATTAGCAGAGAAAAAAGCAAAGAAGATTTAGAAATTCTACGGAAAGCATTCGACCTCGCTGTAGAAGCACATAAAGATATGCGCAGAAAATCTGGTGAGCCTTATATTTTTCATCCGATAGCTGTTGCGCGTATTTGTGCCGAAGAAATGGGACTTGGCGTTACGAGCATTGTTTGTGCCCTATTACACGACACGGTCGAAGACACCTATGTAACGCTTGAAGATGTAGAACGTCAATTTGGAAAAAAGTACAGCAAGATAATTGATGGCCTTACTAAAATTAACGAAGTGTTTGATTATACCACTTCAGACCAAGCTGAAAATTTTAGAAAGCTACTCATCTCCATGACGGATGATGTGCGCGTAATCTTAATCAAGTTGGCAGACAGGTTACACAACATGCGTACACTTGAATCAATGCGCGAAGACAAACGACTAAAAATCGCTTCAGAAACTTCCTTTTTGTATGCACCTCTCGCCCACCGCTTAGGTTTTTACAACATCAAATCCGAACTTGAAGATTTAGCACTAAAATATACCGAGCCTGAAGACTATAAAGAAATTCAAGAAAAATTAGAAAAAGATAAAGATGTTCGCACACGATTTATACGTCATTTTAGTGCACCCATTAAAAAAGAACTCGAAGCACAAGAATTTTCTTTCGAAATAAAAGGTCGCCCAAAATCGGTTTTTAGTATATGGAACAAAATACAAAAAAAAGGGGTAACTTTTGAAGAAATTTTTGACCTCTTTGCCATAAGAATAATCATAAACTCTACACCTGAAAATGAAAAAGCCGATTGCTGGAAAGTTTACTCGATAGTTACAGATTTTTACAAACCAAGTCCCGAGCGCCTTCGCGATTGGATTACAACTCCAAAACAAAACGGTTACGAATCCTTACACACAACCGTAATGAGCCCAACGGGCAAATGGGTGGAAGTGCAAATTCGCACCAAACGCATGGACGAAATAGCCGAAAAAGGATTTGCCGCACACTGGAAATACAAAGAAGAAGACCCAAGAGTATCAAGCTACGACCAATGGCTAAACAAAGTACGAGAACTGTTAGATAATAAGGATTTAAATGCACTTGATTTTGTAGATGATTTCAAACAAAGTTTATACATCGAAGAAATCATTGTATTTACCCCAAAAGGCGATTTAAAGACCTTGCCATTGGGTTCAACTGCGCTTGATTTTGCTTTTGACATTCATACACGTATTGGTGAAACATGCATAGGTGCAAAAGTCAATCATAAGTTGGTTCCGCTAAGCTACGAATTGCAGAGTGGCGACCAAGTTGAAATTATCACCTCTGAAAAACAATTTCCAAAAGAAGATTGGCTAAACTTTGTTCTTACATCAAAAGCAAAACACCGCATTAAACAAAGTTTAAAAGATGTAAAAAGGAAAATTGCCAACGAAGGAAAAGAAATCCTCGAACGCAGATTAGCAAAATTCAAAGCTCCGTTGGATGATGAGAACGTTAAAGTATTGTTGAAATTCTACGAATTTTCTGACGCTACAGAACTTTATTTTCAAATAGCCAAAGGCAGACTTGATCTAAAAAAAATAAAAGAATTGGTGGATAAAGGCGGCAGGTTGAAATACACGTCCGTTACGAACGTTATCAAAAAATCGTTTGAAAGTTTAATTGATAAATTCAAAACAAAAAAAGAAGAACTCATTTTAGGCGATAACAGCAATGAGTTTGACTACAAGCTATCGCCCTGCTGTAACCCGATTCCAGGTGATGATGTGTTTGGTTTTTTAACCATTAATGAAGGTATCAAAATTCATCGGGTAAATTGCCCCAATGCCGAGCAGCTAAGAGCCAACTACGCATACCGCATTATAAAAGCCAAGTGGAAAAGTCAGAAAATACGTGAGTTTTTAGCGGCTATTCGATTTGAAGGGTTGGACGATATTGGCTTAGTGCACAACGTTACCACCATTATTTCTCAAGATTTGAACGTAAACATGAAGTCCATTGGTTTTGAATCGAACGATGGCATGTTTGAAGGAAAAATTACCCTTTACGTTACCGACACCAAGCACTTAAATGAACTCATCTCGAAACTAAAAGATGTAAAAGGCATTAAGAAAATTGAACGAACGCAGTAGGTTGGTTCACTGGTTCACTGGTTTATTGGTTCATTAGGGGTTTAGCTATTTATCCTAACAACTAGTAAACTAATGAACAAACGATGAAGCCTCTAAATGAGGTTCTTCTTCGACACCTATCTTGCAAGGGGCTACAAATAAAAAAGCGAGAACAGAAATGTTGCTCGCTTTTTTATTTCTCAAAATTATGTTTTACAATTTATTTGTTTGGGTGAAGGAGTAATTAGGTTGTACCCAATAAGCCCAATTACAGCCCTATCATACCCAAGTCATACCTAATTCACACCCAAGTCAGAACCGAGTCAGATACCCAATTACCTTTCCCATTTGGGTGGAATGAAAAGGGGACTTTTTTATTTAATTTATCAGATGTACATCAAAATCTTGGCGTAATAAATTGGCTAATGGTTCCAATTGGTCTTTAGCACCAATGGCTCCGTGTAAAAGAATGAGTGATTTCATAAAAATAAAAAAGCCCTACAAATTTAGGGCTTAGTGTACTATCTTTTGTCTTTTTCGAGCCAATCTTTATTGGTTTTGCTCCAGTCTTTAAATACAGGTTCTGTAACGCCCCACGTAATGTAGTAGTCGCTTTCTTTTTGAATGATGGCAATATAGCACGTAGGTTGCTTGGCGCTAATGCGAAATTCTTCGTGGTCGAATTCGTACTCAAAGCGCACGCGGTCTATATAGGTTTCTTCTACCCACTCTCTCATTACGTAACCACCGGGTAAGTTTTTTTCTATAGAACGCATCAAGGTGTTTAAAATATCTCTTGCTAAATCAATATCAGAGCCAACTTTTACCACAGAGTGATACGCATAAATATTCTCATCAGAAACATCAATAAATGTTTCGCCTGCTGCCTTCATTTTTGTTTTTACAGAGTACACATTGTTTCCTGTTTTTTTCTCGATGGTATTGAAAAAACTTTGTTTTTTGCTATCAATAAACACTTCGTTGAACGTTGATTGAAAATCGGAAAAAGACGTTTGCACTGTTTTTGCTTCTAAGTCTTTCGCTTTTTTAGCTTCAATTTCTTTGATGTCGCTTGTTTTCGCTTTTACAGAGGTATTGAACTCGTTTAGATTAAAACTGGCATTTAGTTGTTCTTTCGGAAATGCGTTGGCAAACGAAGCAATGGCTTGTCCGTTGTAGTAATATTCTTCGTTCAACTCAACTTTAGGTAGCGTTTGTGCATTTACCACTTTAGGGTTTAGGTTTGAAGTAAATTCAGAAAAAAGTGTGTTGAGTTGCTGTAAATCTTTTGCATTGGTAACTTCTGTTTCCCATGCAGATTTGCGTTTTTTCCAATCTTTACTCATGGCTTTTTCTGATACCCCTTGTTCAAATTCTAACAAGAACTGAGCATAATCGGGCGTGTATTGATTTTGTGAAAACACAAGTAAAGAACTGGCAGAAAATGCAAGTGAAAAAAATAATTTCTTCATGTTTTATTACGTTTGTTTTTAAATTCTAAAGCGTAAAAATCCGATGGCTAAAGATAATGTTGAGCCTTCGTCTTTAAAGAACGAAACTGCATCTCTTGAAGCAATACCAAATTCGTACGAGCCACTTTCTGGTCCTAAGGTTAAGCCTAAAGGAATTTGAGTGCCATAGTTTTTGCTTGACAAAAATCCTGCCGAAATTTTCATCCATTTTAAAAGGCGAACATCACCACCAAAACCTATGATGGCGCCTTCAAAGTTTCCTGGCACTTCATTGCCGGGGAAAAGAACATCTACGCCAATTTCTGCTTTTTCGCCTAGCTCAATGCTTGCACCCATACGGTACATGGTTGGTAATTGTACGGTTTTTGTCTCAAGTCCATTCCATTTGAACAATCCATCGTTACTAGTAATTTCTCCAAGTTGTTCAAATATATTATAGCTTTCTAAACCCGCATTGTCTGTTTCATACATTATGGTGTCTTGAACGGTATATACGTTACCATCCCACGTAATAGAACCAATATTAGTTAAGGCAAAACCTAGTTTTAGTTTTTCTGCAATCAGAGCACTTACGCCAAAATCAAAGCCCCAACCTTTACCAACAGATACAGGCATTTTACCGGTTTGTTCTACGGTGCTTGGATTAGATAACGCAGCTGTGCCATAGTCTATTCCAAAAATTGGTGACATGGATGAGTAAGCAATAATATTTCCGTTTTCTTCGTAAATATCTACCAACCCAAAACCTTGTAAATATTTCACTCCAGCTCCAATGGATAGTTGAAACTTTTCTTCTAAATCTAAAATTTTTCTACCATAAGATAAATTGTATTCTCTATACCACGACATTTGAAGTTCTGAACCCTTCATCAATTCTGAAATGTATTTAGGATTTAAAGACGTTCCTGTAACAATAGCTAGGGTATCTGTGTCGCTGTTGTAAACTCCATCTTCATATCCATAAGTACTTTCATAGTCTTGAGCACTCATAATGTCTCCATTTCTCAATGTATATTGATCAAAGTAGGGTGCAGTGTAGCCTAAAAACAAAATTTCAGAAGCAGGTTGACCTAATTTAACCCACGAATGGATACGATCATTTACTCTAAAGCCGAAACCACCTACTTTTTCATCGTGGTAAGCCATCCCTAAAGTGGAAAAGTCCATATTTATAGCAAAACCAGCACCTGTAAAATCTTTAGCTGCTTGAATTTTTTGATCATAGGTAAATGGTGGTTCTTCACCAATAGAAGATCGATAAATGCTTTTTAAACCATCTTTATTTAATGCTTCCGAACGTACGGAGTAAGTCATCTCTAGTAAACCAAACGCAAACGTTTTATCGTCAAATTTATATTGCCAACCTAAGTTTGCAGGGTTAATACCCACCGCTTGATAATCGGTAACAAATGTGGTTGCGCCTCCTCTACCTGTTGCGGTAAACGAGCTAAATTCGTACTGAGCGTTAACTGTAAGTAAAACGGATAACGTAGAAATTGTTGAGAGAATTTTCTTCATAAAATTTAGTTGATTTTCGATTGTTCAACCAAAAATACTAAAATTTTACAACATCAACGCAAAGCGGCTAATCTTTTTCTTCTTGTTTAATTTCGTCATTATTGTATTCCTCTTCTTCATTTTCCCACTCAAATACCTCTCTTTGTGGCCCTTGTTTTTTGTAATAATAGGCTAAAATAATTCCAGAGGTTGCGCCATAAGCGTGACCTTCAAAGGATATGCTCCAATCAATAGGAAACAAACCCCACAACATACTTCCGTATAAAAATGCTACCAATAAAGATAGTCCCATCAATGGTTTTGAGCGCCTAATCCATCCACTGAAGAATAGAAAAAATGCTAATCCGTAAATTATTACACTTGCGCCTATGTGATAGCTTGGTCTGGACAAAATCCAAAGCCATAATCCTGAAATTAGCCATATCCCGAAAAATACTTTAAAGGCAATTTCTCTGTAAAAATAAAATAGTGCTGTGGTTAAAACAAGCATCGGAAACGTATTGCTTATAATGTGATTATAGCTGGAAGAATTATGGATAAAAGGCGAGCAGAAAATTCCAAAAAATCCATTGAATGTTCTTGGAAAAACACCCCATTTGTAGGCATTAAAATTGAAATACTGATTTAGCAAATAGGCGCACCACATTAGTGCAATAAAAAGTACAGCAAAGAATGATGATTTGAGCATTAATGTAAAGTCTGATTTCATTGAACTACGCAAAGCCTCTTTGTTTTTTTAGATGTTCGTAGGCGTCTTGAATTTTTTGAAATTTTTCTTTGGCTCCGTTTTGATATTCTTCGCCCAAATGAGTTACTTTATCAGGATGAAATTTAATGGCTAAACTTCTGTAAGCTTTTTTTATTTCTTCATTAGTAGAGGATGTGTCAATTCCCAAAATTTTATACGATGCGTCTACATCTTTATAAAACATGGCTTTTATAGAATTAAAATCGGCACTACTTAAACCAATAGAATTGGCTATAAGTTGAATAAGATTTACTTCTTTTTCAGAAACAGCACCATCTGCTTGAGCAATGCCAAAAAGATAATGCAGAAGCTGCATTCTTACTTCATAGGTCATAAAATTACGAATATCTGCAGATGCATTCTGGTAAGAAACATTCGTTTTTAAAATTTCTCTTAGTTGGAGTAGTAATCTAGTGGCATTATTTTCGCCAAATTGACGAACGAAAAACGTTTTTACATAGTCTAATTCTGCTTTTAGAATTTTGCCATCTGCTTTCATTACAGAAGCGGATAAAAGCAATAGTGCTGTTGAAAAATCAGACTGCGAAATTCTTTGACGATAGGGTTCGTAGGTGTTTCTTTCCGAAGATTTTTTTTCGCTCAAAAAACTATCAACATAGCTTCCAACTATGGCACCAATAAATGCTCCCCAAAATTTTCGGAAAATGATAAACCCTACAATTGCTCCTATGATTACGCCTGCTCTCAATTTTTCTGAAACATTTTAATCAACACTTATGCCGTTTCCTCACTTTCGGACAAAGTGTCAATTTCATCTCTATGTGGCACATAAAGCATCACTGCCAACATCATAAACATCTGAATGGTGTAAGGGTTTAGCGAAGCAACTAACCACGACTCGAAGGTGATTGAAAACATTACCGTAAACATTAATGGCAGAGCTATGATATGGTTTTTGTGCGCACGAATAAACGCTAGAAAAAAACTTCTGAAGTAAATAATGATTCCTACTAAACCAAAATCGAACCAAAAAGACAAATAGCTATTATGAACACCACCCAAATGCCCAAGACGTGCAAGCATGTCATAATTTTTTCGCATCACAAATTCATCATAACCAAAGCCTCCGCCAAAGAAAAATTTATCTTGAATTTGTTGCCATGCAAATTCCCAAGCGATAAATCTTCCAGAGCCTTCTTCTAAAGTTTGAAGTCTAAAATATTCTTCCAAATTAAAAAAGGTAATGATTTTTGGTAGAAACAAAAAGAAAGATTCTACCGAAAATAATCCGAGAATTAAAACTACAATGGCTACAAATCCTGATACTCTAAATAATTTTTCGGCTGCATAAAAGAATATTACACCACCCATTGCCGAACGTGATGAGCACAAGAAAAGATTGTATGCCAAAAGTCCATAAATAAACAGCTTCTCTCCTTTTGAAAACCCACCAGGATTAAAATAATTGGCTACTCGAAAGAATAAGTAAAAAAGCAACAGATAAATTCCCAATCCATTAGGATTTCCAAACAAACCACAAAATCGCCCTGCACGAGTTACAAAATCAAAACTCACATACTTAACGGCTATACCTGCCAACAAAAAAATGCACGATAAATAAACAAAATCTATCAATACTCTTTTTCCATTTTCGTGAATCGCTTTAACAAACAAAGAAGGTACTGCTATGAGTAAAATGGTATAAGAAATGGTTTTTTGAAGTCCTGTCATTAGGTTGCCTCCAGAGTTAACGAGCACTAAAAACGAATATATAACAAAAGGTAAAAAGATAATAAATAATTTAGATTTTGGATTTAAATTGCGTGAATTAAAAATGAACAAAACACCAACCAAAAGCATGTAGATAAGCTTGGTGTCTTTGGCAAAATTTAGTATTGGATGAAGATTATCTGAAAGCAACAAAATGTATAGTAAACCCATCAAAACTTTTACATAATCTTTTTGACGCCATAGCAGTAAAACGGAAATGCCAATAACAGCGTGAGCTAAAGGATCGAAAAGCATGCCACAAAAAGTCCAAACAAAAAGTAAGACTAAAAAACGCTTATATTTTCTAAAAAATTCTTTCAAAGTTTAGCCACGTGTTTTTTGTAAAAGGCTTCTCTATTTTCAAGAAATAATTTATTTACTTGAACATTTTTTTTCCATCTATCAATGGTTCTTGGATAGCGCCAACGTTGAATTTGCGCAGGCATTATGTTAGTGTATTCATTTTCAAAACGACTAAATTTTAACAACAAAACTTCACTTGAAAGTTCATTTTGCAAAAGTTGTTCTACTCTATTTTTAAAATTATTTGAAAAGTCTTCATCTTCTATCAATGTGAAAAATAATTTTGATAACCACGTGTTTTTTGTCTTCAAAAATTCAAACATATCGTTCTGAAAAGCCACTTTAGATGAATAAGCCATGCCAAAATCTAAATCTTTTGGAACAAATTGCCACTTTGAATTTTCATCATCAATTTTATACAGCAAAACATTGTTGGATGGCCAATCAATGTTATTAAAAAATGTTTCTGAAATAATGTAGTCTATGAAATTATTTTCGTCTATCTGATTTTTTATTTTTTCTATATCTTTATTTTTTATTGCATCAATTAGGTTTTCAAAGTCTTCCTCCGCTTCTTTTCCTCCATTTTCAATAACACCATTGTTTTCAACTATAAAAACATCTTGTGCTCGGACGTTATCATTTGCAGCAAAAAAATCTTCATCCATTCTTTCGCAGGCATTGTAAAAACCCCAATCGTAATTGTTAAGGAATACTCTTACCAGCTTAGATTTTGATGTTTGAACATTCAAATCGGAAATTGCTTTACACGTAAACACATCGGCAAAAAGTGTTTTATCCCAATCGTTTCCTGAGTTTCTAAGTATTAGCCAATTTGAGGTTTCATCACCCCAAATATATTTTTGAGTGGCTTTGTTTATCTGAAGCCGCAACGATTTTTGAGGATACGCACGCGTATTATTTCCGTTGATTTTAATTTCTGTTTCAAATATTTTTTCTTGAAAAAGAACTTCGCATTTTTTTTTCCATTCAGAGTTTCGTTGTTTATAGTTGGCATTCTGCTTCCACCAAACAGAATTTAACTTTGATTGATGATTATGCCAATTATATCCTAGGGTGTAAATGCCCTTTTCAAATCCAAAAAAATCATCTTCATTTAAATTGATTTGAATTATTGGAACATCCGTAATTTTTGAAACTTCACCAATGTGTGAAATTTTCCCGACAGAAAAATCTCTTTTAGAATTTATATAATGATTGGGGGCATTTAAAAAATAATTTGACTTGGAATGTAAAGGCTCACTTTTTCCAAAAAGATGACTAAAAAAAATGACAGAGCCACCAAGAATAAATGCTATTTCTAAAGCATATTTTTTAATCACTTTTTAGCAATTAACAATAAAATTAGCAATGGAATTAAGCCAACAATAGAATATACTACATAGCCTGCTCCTATTGAGGCAGAGAACAAAAACGACAGAAATAAGAAAACTAATTCGGAAGTATTATTTGATTTTATATTGACAAACAGTCCAACTATAAATGCTGCTAAAATTAATCCTAACGAAATGGAAAATTGAGCAATAGGAACAACCACACAAACAGCTACAGACAAAGAAACAAGGTGTTTAATGATGGATGATTCTTGATTAGGATGTTTTTTATAGTACATCATCTTAAAAACAAAAGCAACCAAACCCGCAAAAAATATTCGAGCTAAAAAAACAGGAATATCTTCAATGGAAAGTCCATTTAGTAAATCGTTCGCAATAGATTTTATGAAATTCATAATCGTTTTAGTTTAGTCGTTTTTCAATTTCTTTTATTTTATGCTTTATAACATTTTCCCACAAAAACATATCTTGCACCCTTTGTAAAGATACTGACTTTTTTTTCAATAACTGTTCATCGCTCATGTTAATAAAATTTTCAATAGCAGTCTTCAAATTACTTATGTTTAATTCATCCATCAAGATTCCATTTTGATCACTAACCTGACTGGAAACTGCGCCAACATTTGTAGCTAAAATAGCCATTCCAGAAGCCATTGCTTCCATTATTACAGTTGGCATACCTTCAGAATAACTTGAACACACAAGCACATCCGAAGCACGTAATATTTTTTTTATTTTTTCAGAATCTTGAAGCAATCCATGATACGTAATTTTTTTAGATTGAAGCTCTTTATCGTTAGGAATGGGACCAATAAAATCAAGATAAAAATCTAAATTTTTTGGCAACAAATCAATGGCTTTGTTCAATTCTTCAATGCCTTTTCTGCGCTCATATCTTCCCACGAAAACGAAGCGTCTTGTTTTATTCACAGTCAATGATTGGGCATTCAACCAGTCTCTTTCTATACCAATAGGGCATTCAATAATTTTGCTTTTATCAACGCCCATGTTGAATAAAATTTGAGAAATATTTCCTCCAAATGAAAACACAAAATCGGATGATTTCGAAATAAATTGTACTGGTTTTTTGAGTAAAAATTGCTGCAAAAGATGCTGAAACGATGGTGTCTTTTGGAACATTTCATAACCATGAAAGTTGGAAAAAATAGGCGGTTTAATTTTGCCTCTATTTTCCACAAATACCCATCCAGTAAAACCTTGAGCATATATAGCATCGAAATCATCAAGGTTATTTTTAAAGTAATCAAAAACACTTTTAGAGTATAATTTGCTTTCTTTTAGATAATGTCCAGGAAATGGAAACAACTTTGGAAATTGAAACGATTTAAAGGTTATTTTAGATAAATCAAAAGTGGAGAAAGCTATCTCTGATTTTTCATCTATAATATCCTTGTTTGAGAAATGTACTAAGGTTACATCTACCCCATTTAACGTTAAATACTTGGCAAGATAGTAGGAATGTTTTTGCATACCGCCCATTACATAAGGGTAGATGCCATCGGTTAGTAATAATATTTTTTTGAGTTTTGCCAAACCAATTGTTATTTAACAAAACTAAAGGTTTTTTATCATTTTATCTTTATTTTAGATTTGTTTAAGATACTTTTGCTAGAGAATTTTCAATGAATTTAAAGAAAAAAATACGGAAAATTATTAGAGCTATTCAACTTTTCTTTATTAAAGAAAGGTATAATAGTAAAGTGTTTTGCATTGGGTTTAACAAAACAGGAACCACCACCATTGGCAAATCTTTAGAGATTTTAGGTTATAGAAACTCATCTTTTAATCCTAAAATTTGGAAACTCTACAAAAGTGGTGATATTGAAAAAGTACTAAAATATACTGCTAAATTCGATTCTTGCGATGACTTGCCATGGCTAAAAATAGAGATGATTCCAATACTTGACAAGACATTTCCGAATAGTAAATTTATTTATCTTGAAAGAGATGAGGATGATTGGAAGAAGTCGTATAGTGAGTGGACCGAACTAAAAACATCAACAAAACCAGATATTGAAAAGGCATTTTTAGCATTTAATAATCATAAATTTTTTGTAAAAGACTATTTTAAAAACAGAGAAAATGATATTCTAATTTTAGATGTAAGCGATAGTAAAGGATTTGAAAAACTGGCTAATTTTCTTAACAAAAAGGCATCTCAAGATAACTTTCCGCACTTTAATAAAACAGAAGAGTTTAGAGCATCTATAACTAGGAAATAGCCGTTCTATAAATGTTAACGATTTTATTAGAAAAATCTTCGATATTATGATATTTTCTAATTCTCACAACACAATTTTGAGATTTTGAAAAAAGCATCTCTTTTTGATTTACAACTTGTAGTAAACAATCAAAAATTCCCAATTCAATCTTTTTAGAGATGACATCATATCCATTAGAATAGACATCAGCAGCACCTTTCTCTGTTTGAGGAATATCAATCAACCAACCGCATTCACTATTGTTAATCTCTGGAAATGCGCGAATACTTGTAGAAATTACCGGAGTACCGCAAGCCTGCGCTTCTAAAACAACATAACCAAACGTTTCTTGTAAAGACGGTATTATAAACAAGTGGCTTTGTTGCATCAGTTCTTTAACTTCAGAATTTCCCAAATATTCGTAATAATTACAAAAAGAAGCTTTTTTCAGTTTTGATTTCCATTCGTTTGTATCCAACTCTGAGGTGAATGAAATCCAATTATCATAGTTTAATTTTGAAATAACCGTTAATTCAACATTGTGTCCTGCTTTAGTCATAGAGCTAACCGCTTTAAAAACTTCTCTTCCACCCTTTCTAAAAAAATCATGACCAACAAAGAGAACTTTGAGAGGATTTATGTTTTCAAACCTTCTAATTTTATCATTATTAATCAAATTTTGTGGCGGATAGATAACTTCAACTTTAGGGATTATACTCTCGGCATATTCTGGGAAATTGTCTTTTAAAAACTTAATCTGAAGATTCTTATTAAACTCCGAAAATGCAATCAACTTTTTGCAGTTTTGTTTTGCCATAGCTTTTAAAGCATTTTCAACTCTTGTATCTTTATTGTTGTACCTTGGCATTGTAGTCTCAAAAGTGCATATCCAAGGCTTATTCCCATAATTCACGGCATTAAAAAAGTGATAGATATCTAACTTGGGAAATGAGTATTTATCATTAAAAGAATTGTGGGTAAATAAATTTGTTTTTTTATAAATTTTGAAATACAAATAATCAAAAATTTTAAATAAATCAACAACTTTTTTGTGAACAAAATCAGAGTATTTGGCTCCAAAAATATTGCGTTTTTCATTATAGCCACTATGAACAAAGCCTACTCTGTACATAAGACTTACTTAAGGAGTTTAATAAAAATAAACTTAAGGACATCTGTAAAATAGATTAAATAAAACAATCCGTCTTTTTTACCAACTGTAAGTTCATATCCATATTTCTGCATGTTTCTTTCACACACCTTCTCTATAATCTGTTGTTCTTTGTCATTAACGCTTAGTTTATGTTTCCATTCATTAATGTGTTTGGTATTGATGTCTTTATTTAAATTTTTATGGTACTCTTCTACAACGCCTACAAGGTTTGTTCCTCTATTTAGAAACAAATCTTGCTTTTTTATAGCTGTTTGAAAAAACGCAGATAATGATTCATGCACGCTATCTTTTTGATTAACGATATCTTCATACTTCAATATAATATTGTTTTTCATTCTGTCAAATAAATCAATCGACTTGCTCCAACTTCTAGCAATTGTGTACACATTATGAGTTGCCCAAGGCATATTTAGCATACTTGCTGCAACGGCTCTCGGATCTCTAACTAAATATATTGCTTTACTATTTGGAAACATTTTTTTTATATTATCCTGAAAAAAAATGTGAGACGTAGATTTTTCAATAATATAATTTACATTGCTAATATTATTTTCTTTCAAAAATCTTTCAGTTGTAACCACTAAGATGTCTTTCGGTTCTGTAACTAATTTAACTAAATCGTCCTCAAGTGCATTAATATCAGAAACTATTGTTTTTACTGTAAAGTAGTTAAGCCAATTTTTTATTGTTATTATTCTGTTGGCTTCTTTAGAAAAGTCCAATGCATTTTGTTCATTAATAAAATTAAAAAAAAACGTTTCTGGCAGAGAAACGCAACCTTCGATGTTGTTTAACATAACTCGCAATAATGTTGAACCACTTCGTGGCATCGAAAGAACAAAAATATAATTATGGCTCATCAATTTTTAGCTAACTTCTATGCTCCAAATATAAAGTAAATCAAACTAATTCCATATGCTAAAACTTATTTATCTTTGATAACTGATTAAATCTTTAGAAGATTCACTTGTAATGCTGTTCAACTCGATAGATTTTGCGTTATTTTTGCCCATTGTATTTGGGCTGTATTGGTTTGTGTTTAATCGCAACCTTAAACTGCAAAATCTTCTTATTGTAGTAGCCAGCTATGTTTTTTATGGCTGGTGGGATTGGCGGTTTCTTTCGCTCATTTTATTTAGTTCACTGATAGATTTCATTGTAAGCATCGCATTATCAAAAACAGATGACACCAAAACAAGGAAACTCCTGCTCTGGACAAGTATCATTATTAATTTGGGTTTTCTTGGATTTTTTAAGTACTATAACTTTTTTGTGGATAATTTTATTTCTGCCTTTTCCTTGATGGGATATGAGTTTAAGGCATCATCTTTAAACATCATTCTGCCTGTTGGCATTAGCTTTTATACCTTTCAAACGATGAGCTACACCATTGATGTGTATCGCAAAAAAATGGAAGCCACCAAAGATTTTGTTGCCTTCTCTGCTTTTGTAAGTTTTTTTCCTCAGCTGGTTGCCGGACCGATAGAACGAGCTACTAACTTACTCCCTC
>JBKHVV010000022.1:0-26155 GCA_046569885.1 Bacteroidia bacterium | reverse complement strand
TTTTGAAAAGAATTTTTACAAAGAAACAAAAAAGCCACCAAATAGAGGTGGCTAAAGTTGTTTTTACGTTTATCCCCCTCGTTCACTGAGCTGACTCGAAGTGGAGGTTTCTAAATTTCATCCCTCTGTATCTCCCTCCAGAGGGAGACATTTAAAATTATCCCAAGTAAGATTTAAGTAATTTGCTTCTTGAAGTATGTTTCAATCTGCGAATGGCTTTTTCTTTTATCTGTCGAACACGCTCACGTGTTAAGTCAAAGCGTTCGCCAATTTCTTCTAATGTGTGTGGATGATTTCCGCTTAAACCATAATATAAACGTACTACATCGGCTTCACGAACGGAAAGCGTAGTGAGTGAGCGTTCAATTTCTTTTTTCAAAGAATCGTGAATCAATTCTCTGTCGGGACGTTGATTAGTGTCGCTTTCCATTACTTCATACATGCTTGAGCTACCATCATCGTCTTCACTCAACGGAGCATCCATAGAGACGTGACGCGTACTATTTTTAAGCGCTTGCTGTATATCTTCAATTTCCATATCCAATTCCGAAGCTAACTCATCGGCTGTTGGCGGACGTTCAAATTTTTGTTCTAAAGTGGCAAATGTTTTATTGATTTTATTGATGGAGCCAATTTTATTTAAAGGCAAACGTACAATACGTGACTGCTCTGCTAATGCTTGTAAAATAGATTGACGAATCCACCACACGGCATACGAAATAAATTTAAAACCGCGTGTTTCATCAAAGCGTTGGGCAGCTTTTATCAAACCTAAGTTTCCTTCGTTTATCAAGTCGGGCAAAGCCAATCCTTGGTTTTGATATTGCTTAGAAACGGAAATGACAAAGCGTAAATTGGCTTTTGTTAATCGTTCTAAAGCTAGCTGGTCGCCTGCTCTAATTTTTTTGGCTAACTCTGCCTCTTCTTCGGCAGTAACCATTGCCTCACGACCAATTTCTTGTAGATATTTGTCTAAAGAAGCTGTTTCGCGGTTGGTTACTTGTTTGGTAATTTTGAGCTGTCTCATGTTTGGCTTTTGGGTTTTAAATCGTTACTACCTTACATTAAACGACAATAAATGCCAAAAGGTTGCAAGCCATGAAATTTTTATGCAAAAAAAATCCCACACCACTGGTGCAGGATTTTTTTAAAAAATATCTAAAGTTGAGAAATTATTTTTTCGTATCAGAGAATTTTTTCTCTTTAATTCTCGAAGCTTTTCCTGTTCTTTCTTTCATATAGAAAATACGTGCTCTACGAACAGAACCGTGTTTGTTTACTTCAATTTTATCAATAGCTGGAGAGGCAATAGGGAATACTCTTTCTACGCCTATGTTTCCTGACATTTTTCTTACAGTAAACGTTTCTGTAGCACCAACACCTCTGCGTTGCAATACAACGCCTTGATATTGCTGAATACGTTCTTTGTTTCCTTCTTTAATCTTATAGTGAACAGTTACCGTATCACCTGCTCTGAATGCAGGAAATTCTCTTAATTCAACTATCTCTTTAGTGATTTGTCTAACTAAATCCATGACGAATAAATGTTATTAATTACCCAAAATTGGGGCTGCAATATTACGAAGTTTTTTTCTAAATATTCAAACTTACGGTCAAAAATTTATTCTTGGAGTAAATCAGGGCGCTTTTGCTTGGTTAGCTCAAGAGCCTTTTCCATGCGCCAATTCTCTACATTTTTAGTGTGTCCGCTTATCAATACTTCTGGAACTCTCATTCCTTTATAGTCTGCTGGGCGTGTGTAAACAGGCGGAGCCAATAAATTATCTTGAAATGAATCGGTTAGAGCAGAAGTTTCGTCATTTAACACCCCTGGAATGAGGCGAATAATACTATCAGAGAGCACCGCAGCAGCCAGTTCTCCGCCCGAAAGCACATAATCGCCAATAGAAATTTCTTTGGTGATGTGTAAATCGCGTACCCGTTGGTCAACGCCTTTGTAATGCCCACACAGTATAATGATGTTTTTAAGTATAGATAATTGGTTACAAATACTTTGGTTAAGCGTTATTCCATCAGGCGTCATGTATATGATTTCATCATATTTACGCTCATTTTTCAGTTTAGAAATGCATAAATCAATCGGCTCAATTTGAAGTACCATTCCAGCACCACCGCCAAAAGCATAGTCATCTACTTTTTTATGTTTATCGGTAGAATAATCTCTAATGTTATAAATGTAAACTTCTACTAAGCCCTTGTCTTGAGCTCTTTTCAAGATAGAATCTGAAAAAGGACTCTCTAATAAACTCGGTAAAACGGTGAGAATATCAATACGCATGCGACAAAATTACGGATTTATTTAGTTGATAAATGTTGTTCGCAGCTATTCTCTTATATTTGCCCATTCAAAAAAGAGAAATATGCAAGACATCAAATCATATACAAAAGAAGAAATTAAAGCTATTTACCATAAGCCACTATTAGAGTTGCTTCATGAAGCCGCTACGGTGCATCGTCAGCATCACAATCCGCAAGAAATTCAGGTGAGCCAATTAGTATCTATTAAGACTGGTGGATGTCCTGAAGATTGTGGCTATTGTCCTCAATCCGCAAGCTATGATACCAATATTGAAAAAAATCAAATGATGCCTATTGAAGAGGTTTTAAGTGCTGGATTATATGCCAAGGAAAACGGCTCTTCTCGTGTTTGCATGGGTGCTGCATGGCGTAATGTAAAAGAGAATGAAGATTTTGATAAAGTTCTTGAAATGGTAAGAGGACTAAACGACTTGGATTTAGAAGTGTGCTGCACATTAGGAATGCTTACCGAAAATCAAGCCAAGCGCTTGGCTGATGCTGGTTTATATGCGTATAATCATAACCTAGATTCCTCAGAGGATTTTTATAAAAAAATTATTTCTACTAGAGGATATGACGATAGACTAAAAACGATTGACAATGCCCGAAAAGCAGGTTTAACGGTGTGTTCAGGAGGTATTATTGGCATGGGTGAGGCTGACGAAGATAGAATTGGGATGTTGTACACGCTTCAGCTAATGCGCCCACAACCAGAGTCGGTGCCGATTAACGCATTGGTTGCTGTAGAAGGTACGCCATTGGAAGAACAAATGCCAGTGCCTATTTGGGATATGGTGCGCATGATTGCCACTACACGCATTGTGATGCCTTATTCGGCTGTGAGATTATCTGCGGGGAGAACTCAAATGAGCGATGAAGGTCAAGCACTATGTTTTATGGCGGGTGCTAATTCTATTTTTTCGGGTGAAAAATTATTAACCACGCCAAATCCAGACTATAATTCAGATAGGGAATTATTTGATATTTTAGGACTTCATCCCATGAAGGCGTTTACAAAAAGTAAAAAACCCACGGTTAATGAAAAGTATAAAATACGCTCCAACAGTGAAGACAGAGTAAAATGGAGTCGTCCAGCACATAAAATTGACGCTAACGAAGCTAAAAAACATGAAGTGTTGTCTACGCGAGAGAATTTTGAGCCACGCAAAATTTCTGTAGAATAGTTTTTTATGACCGATTTTCTGAAACAAGCACTGGAGCAACGCTTACAACAGGGGCTACTTAGAAAGTTGGTGGTAAGCGATGGTTTAGAAGATTTTTCTTCAAACGATTATTTAGGTTTTTCACGTTTAGATTTTCCCATTTCTCAAAAACATGGTTCTACGGGTTCGCGGTTAATTTCGGGAAATGCTCCATTCACCGAAGAAGTAGAAAATTATCTGTCCGATTTTTTTCATCAAGAAGCTGCATTACTATTTAATTCGGGCTATGATGCCAATGTGGGTTTATTTTCAAGCGTTCCGCAAAAAGGAGATACCATTTTGTATGATGAGCTCATCCATGCTTCGGTGCGTGATGGTGTGCGCTTGAGTTTTGCGAAATCATTTCATTTTACGCACAACGACTTATACGATTTAGAACATAAACTACAAAACGCACAAGGCAACATTTTTGTCGCTGTAGAGAGCATTTACTCTATGGATGGCGATGCTGCTCCGCTTGAAGCAATAGCAGAATTATGTAATAAACATCAAGCACATTTAATTGTTGATGAAGCCCATTCTGGAGGCATTTTTGGCAAGCATGGTGAGGGTTTGGTAAGTGAACTAAATTTAGATGACAAGATTTTCGCAAAACTCATCACCTTTGGTAAAGTGTATGGTAGTCATGGTGCGGTGGTTTTAGGAAGAAACGATTTAAGAAATTACCTCATCAATTTTGCACGTTCGTTTATTTATACTACTGCGTTGCCACCTTCAACCGTAGAGCGCATTAAACATGTTGTAGAATATTCTAAACATTGCCAAGAGCGGGAGCAATTGTGGAAAAATATTGATGCTTATATTGAATTAGCAAAGCAAAAAAATAGGAGGTATAATTTCTCGCCCATTCAAATTATTGCGTGTAAAAATAATGAAGATGCTCTGCAAAAAGCGGAATTGTTAAAGCAAAAAGGATTGTTTGTAAAAGCTATACTTAGTCCAACCGTGCCTCAAGGTAAAGAGTGCTTGAGGGTTTGTTTGCATAGTTTTAATGATGAAAATAGTCTTAAAAAATTAATCAATGAAAACTAAATTTTTTACGCTAATTGGAGCTGTGTGCTTAATACTTCCAATCTATGCTTTTATTGGATGGATAAATGTTTGGAATGTAACGAAAGAATTATCTCATCATGAAAAAGTAATTGTTTATCACGAAAGAATTTGGTTAAACGTTGTTAACGATTCAACATATTCTACACTAATTTTGGTAGCGTTTGGAGTTATCTCTATGGCATTTTTATTTTTAGCAATGTTGCCTGAACTAAAAATTGTTGGAGGAAAAAAGACACCTCTCTTTACTTTCCAAGTTTTATTTTTTGCAGTAGCGTGTCTATTTACTGGTTGGTATTTTTGGAGTATGATGTAGTTTCAATATTCGCAATAAACTCTGCAATTAGTCTATTTCCTACATTGTTCAAATGTGTATCCTTTTTCCAGTAGAGTAGTTGATTATTTTTTAAAAAATAGTCTTTTGATTTTTCAATTAAATAAGGCTTTAAATCGTAAAATTGTACTTCTTGCATCTTACTTAAATGCTCGATAGTTTTACTTAGGGGAGATGAACAAGATGGAGAAGTCCACGGTTTTTTATCATTTAAAATCCACTGATAAACTTCCTCTTTAGAAGGAACAAGAAGAATTTTTAGATCAATATTTCTTTTTTTGAGAAATGTTATAAACGCTGTTACGGTGTTCTTAAAAGTCAAAAAATTTACATGATTTTCAATACTGCATTCACAGCAATTTGTGTGTTTTAATTCATCAACATACTCATTGTAAAATACAATATCAGTAAAACTGTTGGTTTTCTTAACGAACAACTTTTCGCTTTGAGAATTATAACATAGGTTCTCTAAAGCTATTCTTATTGGAGAAGACTTTCTGAAGGTGTAATATGAATCTCTATATCGAGATAATTTTTTTGAAGTAAAGTTTAAAGAATCCAAATCATATATTGGTCCAAAGTTGCCTTCTAAATCATTTCCTGAAAATAATAACCAGTAAACCGTAAACTTTTCTTTAACAGGAATTTTTTCAATCTCACTTCTTGTTGTATGATACTGCTCCCAAGGTCCATTTCCTGAAACTGACAGATTGTAGGTGTTGAACTGGTGTTTTGTGTAAAGCACTTCGGAAATAATACTGTCTTGTGGAGCATAACCTACCCCAAAAGAATCTCCCACCAGCAGTATTTCACAGCCGCTAAAAACATGTTTGTTGTTTCTAAATCCTAGTGAGTCAATGGCAATATCAATAATTAATCCGTTATCACAATTGGTTTTTTTGGAAAGTGTTTCTGAGCAGTCATAATAATTTTGCGATAATTTGGAATTTGGCTTGTACTTATAAACTAAAGGAATTGTTGTTTCGGTAAATAGAGTTTCTTTTGAAATATTTGATCCCCTATAAACATTAATAAGTGCATCCAACCCAGAGCTTACCAATAATATGATGCTTATTTGCGTATAAATAAAATGCTTAGTCTTTTGTTTTAAAAAATAATAAGACAAAAAAAATAACATAATAAAGACAATGATGTAGGCGAGGATTAAAGTTTTTCCAAAAGCTAAGCCACTTAAAATAGGACTAATTGCGGTAATTAACAGTAACAGATAGCCTTTATTTGCCATTCTCTTCCCAAATCTGAACTAATTGGACCAAAGTATCCACCGCTTTTTGCATGTCTTGCACACTTACGTATTCGTGTTTAGAGTGTATGCCCATTTCACCTGTAAAAATATTAGGACAAGGCAAGCCCATAAACGATAGGCGAGAGCCATCTGTTCCCCCACGAATAATCATAGGATGAGGAGTTACGTTTGCGCGTTTCATGGCTTCAATAGCGTAATTTGTAACGAATGGAACGGTATCTAAAACTTCTTTCATATTACGGTATTGTTCTTTCGTTTCAAACGTATATTTTGCGCCTTTGTATTTTGCTACGATTGATTTCAAAATTTCTTCCAAACGTTGCTCGTATTCTTTTAACTTAGTCGTGTTGTGGTCGCGGATGATGAAGCCAATACTGGTTTGCTCTAAACCACCACTTATAGATGTTGGATGAACAAATCCCTCACGATGTTCTGTGGTTTCGGGACTCCAATTATCTTTTGGTAAAGCATCAATAAATTCAGCAGCAATTTTCATAGAATGTACCATCTTGCCCTTAGCATAACCCGGATGTGCACTAATTCCAGTAATACTTATATTTACTGCATCAGCACTAAAGGTTTCGTCTTCTATGCTGCCTAATTCGCCACCATCTAACGTATAACCAAACTGTGCGTTGAGTTTTTTCATGTCGAGTTTTTCTACACCTCTACCTACTTCTTCATCAGGGGTAAATAAAATGCGAATATCGCCATGCTTTATTTGTGGATTTTTAACAAGGTATTGAGCTAAATCCATAATGATGGCAATGCCTGCTTTATCATCTGCGCCAAGTAAAGTCAAACCACTTGCAGTGATAATGTCATCTCCAATTTTTTCTTTTAAATAACTGTGTTGTTTTGTAGAAATGATTTGTGTTTTGTCATCTGGTAAAATAATATCAGAACCATTCCATTTTCTGTGGACGATAGGTTTTACATTGGTGCCACTACAGTCTGGTGCAGTATCCATGTGCGAACAAAAACAAACGGTTGGTACTTTTTTATCCGTATTACTTGGAATGGTCGCCAACACATAACCCCAATCATCCATTTCTACATTTTTTAACCCTAATTCTTTCAATTCTTTTTCAAGTAATTTTCCTAAATCTTTTTGCTTCACACTTGATGGAAACGTAGTAGATTCAGGGTCGGCAGTGGTATCTATTTTTGCGTAGCGAATAAAACGTTCTTCAACACTATAATTGTAGTTGCTCATTTTTTTATTTTAAATTTAATTTTATAAAAGTAACTATTCGGTGTAAAACTACGTAAAATTAGGTGTGAAGTGTTAATTGAATTCTATGGATATTTTTCTGCTTGTTTTAGCTTCGTTTTTTTTGTTGGTTGGACTGATAGGTTGTGTTGTTCCTGTGTTGCCTGGTCCTCCATTAAGTTATATCGGACTTCTGCTTTTACACTTCACATCATGGATTGATATCTCAACGACTACTCTATTGTGGATTGCATTTTTTACTATTGTAGTAACGGTATTAGATTACATCGTTCCTATTATTGGAACTAAAAAATTAGGAGGTAGCAAATACGGTCAGTGGGGAGCAACAATAGGTTTGCTAATTGGATTGTTTTTTAGTCCGTTTGGAATAATTATAGGACCATTTGCGGGTGCAATGATTGGAGAACTATCCTATGGAAGAACCACCAACGAGGCACTAAAATCTGCTCTTGGCTCTTTTGTTGGCTTTCTTATCGGAACGTTTGCAAAGTTGGTAGTTTCGGGAGCAATTAGCTACGTGTTTATAGTAGAAATTTGGAATAAGTTTTCTAGTTGAGAATAATCTCATCCACAAAAATAAATGCCTCCCCACCTACGCCTTGATGCCATTGTGGAAGAGTTCCAAAGGTGTATGCTTTTACTTTTACATAGCGACATTCTTTAGGATAAAGAGAAGTCTTGAATTCTTTGATTTGTACGTTGTAATCTTTTGCATCAACCGTATTATTAAGTGTTGAAACCAACACAAAGTTTTTACCATCATTAGAAATAGAATACTCTACTTTGGTTGGCATCAAAATCCACGAACGCGTATCTTGTAAAAATCTAGCAGAAAAATTACTTATGGTTTCTGTTTTTCCAAAATCAATGATGACTTCAAAGTCTTGGTCTTGATAGCCCTGCCAATATCCTTTACGCCAATTTTCATCACCTTTTATACCATCAATTAAACCTTTCTCGCCACCAGCAGAGTATTGTGGATTGTATGAAGAAAGTAGTTTTACCCTCCAATTAGGATGTGGATTTTTGTAAAACTTTGCGTAAACATATTTACTCTTCAAACTATCTTTTTTAGCGTATGCTTTTATGGTGCAATTTTTAAAAATGTAAAATGTATTTTCGCTTTTTTCTTCAGAAATTTTACCATTTTCATCTATAACTTGATAAACAATTTCGCTATTTTCTGGTGTTGAAATTTGAATGTGCAAACTATCGTCAAATGAAACGGATGGCGCAGAAATAATTGGACTTCGTACAAATGAAATTTCTGTTTTGAAATTATATTTCATTTCTGGTTTTGGTTCATTGATTAAATCAAAGTGAGAGATAAATACATTTTTCTTCAGCGTTTCTGAAATGGTGTTTTTAGAAAATGTTTTTCCGTTTTCTAAATGCACGGTAAAGTCATCTAAGTAAGGTTCTGTTAAAGCATATTGTGAGCTACCAGGTGTTACAGAATACAAGCCCATGGAGCTCATTACGTACCACGCACTCATTTGTCCGCAATCTTCATTACCAATCAATCCATCAGGTTGTGATGAATAAAACTCTTGTAAAATTTGATGAATGCGTTGTTTTGTTTTTTCTGGTTTTCCAACATAATTATACAAATATGCCATGTGATGACTCGGCTCGTTACCGTGTGCGTATTGCCCAATAAGCCCAGTGATATCCGCTTGTGTACGACCAGTTGTCTCTGTAGATGTTGAAAATAATTCGTCTAATTTTTCTTCAAAAGTTTGAGCGCCACCCATTGCTTTAATCATTCCTTCAATATTTTGCGGAACAAAAAATGAATACTGCCACGAATTACCTTCGGTAAAGTAATTATTGACTTCACGTGGTTCGAAAGGCGTGAGCCAACCGCCATTTTTTCTCGGACGCATTAACTTGGTTTCAGGGTCCAATAAATTTCTCCATGCGTTTGAACGGTATATGTAGGTTTGGTAATCTTCTTCATTGCCTAAATATTTCGCTACTTGCGCAATGCACCAGTCATCGTAAGCATATTCTAAAGTTTTCGATACACTTTCGTGTTCATCATCTATGGATAAAAACCCATTTTCCATGTATTGCGGCAAACCCAAGTGATTCCAAGTGGCGCTTTTTTTCATCGCTTCAAACGCTAATTCAATATCAAAATTTGTAATGCCTTTGGCTAATGCATCTGCCATAACTGACACAGAGTGATAGCCAATCATACAGTCGGTTTCGTTGCTACATAATTCCCACACGGGCAAACGACCACCTTGTTGGTACATGGCTAAAAATGTGTTGATGAAATCTGATGTACGTTTTTTATCAATGATAGAAAACAAAGGGTGTGTAGCACGAAACGTGTCCCATAATGAAAACACCGTATAGTAGTCAAATCCTTCTGCTTGGTGAATTTGATTATCCATACCTCTGTAATTTCTATCAACATCCATCGCAATGTTTGGATGAATCATGACGTGGTACAATGCGGTGTAAAAGGTGCGTAGTTTTTCTTCGTTTTTATCTTTTGCTTCAATTTTTCCAAGTTCTTTATTCCATGTGTTTTTCGCATCTTGTTTTGCTTTCTCAAAATCCCAATGCGGTAATTCTTTTTCGAGATTTTTTTGTGCGCCTTTCTCGCTGACAAATGACACCCCAACTTTAGTTAATAGTGGTTCATCCAATTCTTCAAAATGAAATAAAACTTTGCTGCTATCTGTATTGAATTCATGTTTAAACGAATGCGAAAAAACAATGTAAGCATACGCGTGTTGATTGGTTGCCCACGCTTTACTAACGCGCTTTATAGCAATAGTAGAATCGTTGATAATGTTAATGTTTTTTTCAGTCAATTCATCACGATGGGTGAGGTCTAAAATTATACTGCCTTTGCTATTCGGAAACGTATATTTATGAAAGCCAACACGAGTGGAAGTGGTTAATTCTATAGAAATTCCATTGTCTAATTTTACTGAATAAAACCCTGCCGAAGCACTTTCGTTTTTGTGTGAAAATTTTGCAGCATATTCTTTATTTTCAAAAGAAGATTTCCCTGTTTGGGGCATTAATAAAATGTCACCATAATCGCTTACGCCAGTACCGCTAAGGTGTGTGTGTGAAAATCCATAAATAACACTATCGCTGTAATGGTAGCCGCTGCAACCATCCCAACTACCATCAATGCGAGTGTCGGGAGAAAGTTGCACCATCCCAAAAGGCAATGTAGCACCCGGAAAGGTATGTCCGTGTCCACCTGTTCCCACAAACGGATTGACATAGTCTGCTGGAGTTTTTTTTGAACTTGTGCACGAGAAAAATATTAGAGCAAAAAGTGAAAGGCTAAAAACTCGCATTACAAATACTTATTTATTTTTTGAAAAAATCTTTCACCCAAGCGATGGTTTGCTTGTCGGTCATACTGTCGGCTGTTTCAACAGCTACATATAGATCCGTTTTACTTTTATCAGCTTTAATTTTTTTGTGTAATTCTTTTTTCATGTGTGCTGGACCAAAAATCACTAAATCTTTGGTTGCTTTAAGCTCAGAAAGCACCTCACTTAAAAAATCTTTGACTTCTTTTTTGTGTTTACTTTCTTTCTCTCGTTCAAAGTCTATAAATTGATTGCCAAAACGACCAAACTGTTTTCCTTCACCGTCTTCGCGCACCAACTCAATACCCGACTCTATGGTTTTTGCTTTTACTTCGTTGTTTGTTAAATGTACAATAACTGCTTTTTTAGTGTCAATCCAAATTCCTGTTTTCATATATCTTAAAATTAAAGTTTCTCAATTCCAAAATTATACAGCGTAAATGCAAAAATATCTGCTTGCTCTTCAATGATTTTTGAAATGGGTTTTCCCGCACCATGCCCTGCGTTGGTTTCAATGCGAATCATTACAGGATTACTGCCTTTTTGTTTCGCTTGTAATTGTGCAGCAAATTTAAACGAATGTGCAGGCACCACACGGTCGTCATGGTCTCCTGTGGTAACCAATGTTGCAGGATAGTTTACGCCTTCTTTCACATTATGCACTGGAGAATAATTCAATAGATAATCAAACATTTCTTTTGAATCTTCTGCCGTTCCATAATCGTAAGCCCAGCCAGCACCAGCGGTGAATGTGTGGTAACGCAACATATCCAAAACGCCAACGGCAGGTAAGGCAACTTTCATCAAATCTGGACGCTGAGTCATAGTAGCGCCTACTAATAAGCCACCATTGGAGCCACCTCTAATAGCCAAATAATTACTTGATGTATATTTTTCTGCAATTAAATATTCGGCTGCTGCTATGAAATCATCAAATACGTTTTGCTTTTTTTGTTGCGTTCCTGCATCGTGCCACTTTTTACCGTATTCGCCACCACCACGAAGATTAGCTACTGCGTAAATTCCACCCATTTCTAACCATACTGCATTGGCTGTACTGAATGATGGTGTTAGACTGATGTTAAATCCACCATAACCATACAAAATGGTTGGATTGTTTCCATCCAATTTTAACCCTTTTTTGTGGGTGATAATCATTGGAATTTTTGTTCCATCTTTTGATGTGTAGAAAATTTGTTTTGATTCGTAATCATCTGCATTGAAATCAATTTTTGGCGACCAATACAATTCAGATTTTCCATCAACAGGATTTAACGTGTAGATAGAACTTGGAGTGTTGTAGTTGGTAAATGAATAATATAATTCTTTGTCTTCGCGCTTACCGTCAAAGCCACCTGCTGTACCAACGCCAGGTAATTCAATGGTTCTGATTAATTTTCCTTCGTAGTCGTATTGTTCTACTTTTGAAATGGCATCTACCATGTAGTGTGCAAAAATGTAATCGTTACCAGTACTTGGACTCAATACGTATTCTCTTTCTGCGATTAAATCTTTCCAATTTTCTGACGATGGTTTAGAGGCATCAACCGTTACAATTTTTTGATTTGGAGCATTTAAATTTGTTACAATGTAAAGTTTTGAACCTACGTTGTCCATTACATAGCTGTCGCTATCAAATCCAGTAATCATAGGCGCGATAGGTGCATTTGATTTTGATAAATCTTGAATAAACATATCGTTGCCTGATGTAGAAACAGAACCCGTAATAATTAAATATTTATCGTCTTCTGTTACGCTACCACCAACGTATCTGCGTTTTTGTTCTGCTGTTCCGCCAAAAATTAGTTTATCCTCTTTTTGCTTAGTGCCTAATTTGTGATAGTACAATTTATGTTGGTCTGTTTTGGCAGACAACTCACTTCCTTTGGGTTTATCGTAGCTTGAGTAGTAAAACCCATCGTTACCTTTCCACGAAATACCACTAAACTTTACATCTTTTAGAGTGTCTTCCAAAATTTGTTTGGTTTCCACATCCATCACTATTACTTTACGCCAATCGCTGCCACCTTCAGAGATTGAGTAAGCCACCAATTTTCCATTTTTAGAAAAATCAATTCCACCTAAAGACGTGGTTCCGTCTGGAGAAAAGGTGTTAGGGTCTAAAAATATCTGTGCTTCTTTGCCTTCTACTTGAGAGTACAACACCGATTGATTTTGCAAACCATCATTTTTGTAGAAATACGTGCGATTACCTTCCTTAAATGGAGCACTTAATTTTTCATAATTCCAAAGGTTGGATAAGCGATTTTTTATGCTGTCGCGATACGGAATTTTGCTTAAATAGTCGAATGTAAACGCATTTTGACGCTTCACCCAGTCTTCTGTTTCGGGACTCATGTCGTCTTCAAGCCAGCGATAAGGGTCAATAACCTCCGTGCCAAAATAAGTGTCAATTACGGTGTCTTTTTTAGTTTCGGGATAGGTAAACGAGATGTTTTCTTTTGAAGAATTTTTATCTCCGCAAGAAGATGCCACTAATCCGACCATAGCAATAAATGTGAGGGTTGAAAATTTCATAACAGTTGAGTTTGATTTAGCCCAAAACTAAGAAATATTTTTTAAAAACAAAAGGGGGCTGGTACGTTAACCATTTCCCCCTTTTGACACCTATGAAAAAATTAAATTGTTCAGATGTAAAACAACTACTATTTTAAAGAGTTCACAGAGGTTTTAAATTTTTCTTCTTTTTTTAAATATTGTTGAATAAAATAGAAAAAAATAACTCCTATAAAGTAGAATAAAACATCCCAAACGTCAGCAGTATATTTTTTATCATACAAAGGAAGAATAGCTTCAAAAGTAAGCGATACAGAAATTAAGGAAGTTGCTAACATGCCATTAGTTAGGTAAAAATAGTGCCAGCGTTTTATTTTACGCATGAGAACTAATGTGATGGATAAAATTAGTGGTAAACAAACTACATCGGCTGCATAATTAACGTACCACGAAGGCAACAAAAGATGATTAAATTTTGCTAGTAGTTGAAGCACATATAGAAAAACTCCAAAGCCAAATGCGATAAAATATTTCTTGTACATCTTATCCTGGTCCTGCGGCAACGGCATATAATATTCCACCAAGAATTAATGCGAAAATAAACCACACAGAGTAGAGAATGTAATATACCCATCTGATTAGAAAAAACGTTGAGTTCTTGAATTTTTTTAGAAAATTATCAATGCCATCGGGTGGGTGAGTAGAGAACTCTTTTACGCGTTTTTCATCTTCTTGTTTACGAATGATGTTGTAGTTGAGAACTTCACCGCAGTTAGAGCAGTTGTCTTCACTTCCATTCCATGTGCCACACTTAGGACATTTGCGTTTAATGGTTGTGGTCAATTGTTTTTTTTGTCAAAAATAAAAAAAACACAAAGAATTTTTTATTCCTATGAGGAAATGTTTGACCACTAAAAGTAACAACCATGAACTTACTTTGTGAGGGGAAGAGTAAAAAGTACAAAAAAAGCGAGTACCATTTCTGTGCTCGCTTTTTTTTATTTCTGTGGGCCCACCTGGAATCGAACCAGGCACCTACTGATTATGAGTCAGTTGCTCTAACCGAATGAGCTATAGGCCCCAATGTAAAGCACACGTGCTTTAACATTTTAGGACTGCAAAAATAATGGAATTTAGGGTATATCAAAATGAAATGGGAAAATATTCACCCCTCTGTGTCTCCCCACTCACTGAGCGGAGTCGAAGTGTGAGGGAAGAAGTTAATTTATTTGTGCATTACGCTGTTTGAAAAATGCAGTAAATCGGCATCTTTAAAGCGTTGCGCCATAAACTGCACACCATACGGTAATCCGTTGCTATGCGTTCCTATAGGTAATGAAATTGCAGGACAACCGTTAATGTTTGCCATCACCGTAAAAATATCTTGCAAATACATGGTAATTGGGTCGTTGATGTTTTCACCAATACCAAAAGCCGTTTGCGGTGAGGTTGGTGTTACCACAAAATTGTATTCGGCAAATAGTTTGTTGGTATAATTTGTAATAATGCGTCTTATTTTTTGTGCTTTCGAATAATAGGCATCATAGTAGCCCGAACTCAACACGTAAGTTCCTAGCAAAATTCTGCGTTTTACTTCAGTGCCAAATCCTTCGGTGCGCGATTTGGTATAGGTTTGTTCTACACCCACAGCGTCTTTAGCCCTACGCCCATAGTGCACACCATCGTAGCGCGAAAGATTCGATGATGCCTCGGCAGTAGAAAGCACATAATAGGTAGGTATCATGTAATCGAGGTAAGGAAATGCCACCTCTTCTACCGTGTGTCCTTCGGCTTTTAATTGCTCTAAAAGGGCTTTTATTTTGGCTTTTATTTCAGCATCTACACCTTCGTGCTCAATGCATTCTTTTATGTAAGCAATGCGTTTTTTGGCTAAAGGTTGCTGTAATAGTTCGGTATAATTCTCTACTTGTTTTGATGATGATGTGCTGTCGTGCTCGTCTTTACCAGCCATTACTTGCATGATGGCGGCAATGTCTTCAACATTATTAGCGAATGGACCAATTTGGTCTAACGATGAAGCAAAAGCAATTAATCCATAGCGCGATACTCTGCCATAGGTCGGTTTAAAACCCACGTTACCGCAAAACGAAGCGGGCTGACGAATAGAGCCTCCTGTATCTGAACCCAAGGTAGCTAAACACAAGCCAGCCGTTACAGATGCAGCCGAACCTCCCGATGAGCCACCAGGTACTTTATCGGGCTGAATGGGATTTTTTACAACTCCGTAATAGGACGTTTCGTTAGAACTGCCCATAGCAAACTCATCGCAATTTAAGCGGCCAATGATGATAGCATCTTCTTGTAACAAACGTTCTACAACGGTAGCGCTGTAGATAGATTCAAAACCTTCTAAAATTTTTGATGAACACGAAACTTTGTGTCCTTTGTAGCAAATGTTATCTTTTATGCCAATAACCATTCCTGCTAGTTTGCCATGCTTACCCGAAGCGATTTTTTCATCTACTTCTATGGCTAAGTCAAGTGCAGATTGGTCAAATGTTTCGATAAAGGCATTTAGCGTATTCGCTTTGATTTTAGATAAATAATCTTGAACCAAAGCAACACTTGAAACCTTACCCGAAAAAAGAGCTGATTGAACTTCTTTTAAGGAACGATAATTCAAAGTGAATCTTTTTAGCGATTATTCTTTGTTGTCTTTCTTTTCAGACTCACCTTCGCCTTTAGATGCGTCTTTAAATTCTTTAATTCCTTTGCCTAATCCTTTCATTAGTTCGGGAATTTTTTTGCCTCCGAAAAGTAACACTACGATAGCAAGAATAAGAACAATTTGCCAAACTCCTATAACTCCAAGTAAAATTGATAAGTTCATCTTTTAGTAGATTTTATAACCACAAAGGTAACAAAAATCATTTCCTGTAAATCCAATATTCAGGATTTTGTTTTTGTGCCTGTCCGCTGGAGTTAATTTTCCAAATTTCGAAATGGGCTTGAGATATACTGCCTTCGGGCAATAGCACGCCTATTTTCTGCTTGGTGGTAATCACATCGCCCTTTTGTACAAACACTTCTTTAAGATTGGAATAAACGGTACGATAGGCTCCATGGCTCACCATTACTACCTTTCCTGCACCTGGAATAATAATTATAGAAGTTACTTTTCCGTTGAATACGGCACGCACTTCGGCATCTTTTGTGGTACTTATATCAATTCCATTATTTTCTACAGTGGCTGTTTTTACTATTTCGTGTTGATGTACACCAAATTTTCCAGTAATTTCTCCACGTTCTACAGGCCAAGGTAGTTTTCCTTTGTTTAGTTCAAAATTTTCGGATGCTAATTTAATTTCAGGTGTGATGGTAAATCCTGCCGTAGCGGTTGTAGTGGTTGATGTGCCTTTTGAAGCATTTTCCTTTTCTGCTTTTTTAGCTTCTTCGGCAATTTCGCGCTCAATGGCTTTTTTGATGGCTTTGGCTAATTCTTGTTTTTTTGCTTCTTGTTTTTTTAACTCGCTGAGTAATTTTTTTTCGTCACTTTTTAATTGCTGAACAATGGTTGATTGCTTATTTTTATCTACTACCAAAGATAAGCGTTCGCGCTCGTTTTGACGTTTCACTTCACGTTGAAGTATTTGCTGTTCTTTTAGATGAATCACTTTTTCATCCAACGATTTTTTCTTCTTGGTAATAGATTCTGCTTTGATATGAAGTTGCTCATTAAACTGCTGAATGTACTTTACGCGTTTGTAAGCTTGGTACAAGCTTTTTGACGAAAAAATGTATAACAACTTATAGTCGGTATTTCTATTTTTGTACGCATAGCGCAACATTTGAGCATATTCTTCTTTTAACTCTTTAAGATTATTTTCAAGTAATACAATCTCGTTTTGTGTTGACTTCACATCATCTGAAATGCGAGAAATTTGAAGATTAATGGTTGAAATTAATTCTTCTCTGTATTGAATTTGATTTCCCACCAGTTGCAGTTGATTGATTACATTTTTTTGTGATGAACGAGTTTGCTCAATTAAATTTTTTGTGCTGGAAATTTTTTTCTGAATTTCGCTTTGCTGTTTTTGCAACTGCTCACTTTGCTTTTGCGAAAACGCAGAAAATACAAGCAACACAACGCTTGTTGCAAGACAAAATCGCTTATTCAATTTTGATAGGTTCATACTTATCTGTTACGCTAAAAGGCATTTCAACTGCTTGGTTCAACTCTATTTTGCTTGACGTAATATTAATTTGAACAGCCTCTTTTTCGGTGTAAAAATAAGCACTGGTTTTTGTAGGCACGAAGGCATTTTCAATCTTTTCAAACGCTTCATAGTTAACAACCAACTTGGCATTATCTCTCAAACGTGTGGCTTCAATTTTTTCGATGTAAAAATTTTCTTTGTTGATGAGATATTTTATCACCATTTCATTCGAAAGAATTGGCGAATTATTAAGTTCTTTTTGCTCTTCCAATGAGTGTGACATCAACCACAATTGATTGTCAATGCAGGTAGCGAAGTAGTCAATTTCATCATTTAAACTAACAGGACGACCAGACAAAATATCTTCTAACATAAAGTAATCGGCTGTGATGTTAAACTTGTTTTGCAGATAAGAAATGTTCTCGGCTAAATAGCGTTTTGAAGGTAATTTAATAAGCGCTTGCACGGAATCTTGGGTGATTAATGCTGTGGCTGCTGGAACGCCAAACACTTTTACTAAAGCCCAAATGGCGCTGTCATTTTTTATACGAAGTGATGCAGAAAACTCTTGGTTGTTATCATTTGGCATTAACAATTGCACATCAATTTTTGAAGAATAGGTTTCAAATTTTAGTGCATTGTCGTGAATTTTTTTAATCACAACATCTGCTTTTTCATTCACGCAATCAATGTCAGCCAAACCCTTTCTGGTCTTACAAGATGAAAGAAAAATGACAACAAAAAAAAATATAGATAATGACTTATTCATAATAGATTTGGTCGGCAATTTTTTTCTCTAACAGTTCAGAATGCTCATTTGTCTCCAATGCTTTTTTCCAATAGTCTAATGCTTCATTTTTCATGCCAAGTTTAAACAAAACATCTCCATAATGTTCAAACACTTCGCCCGATTTTGAACCCAAGTCAATGGCTTTTTTAATTTGAGTTTTGGCTTCCTCATATTTTCCATTTTGAAACAATACCCAACCATACGTATCTAAATAATGTGGTTCATTCGGATAGCGTTCAATCACAGATTTTATCATGCTTTCGGCTTTATCCAGTTTTTCTTTTCTCTGCGATAAATAGTAACTGTAATTATTCAACAACGTAGGATTTTTTGAATCAATTTCTAACGCTAATTCAAAGTTTTTATCCGATTTTTCGTAGTCTTTATTTTTGTGATACGCTTCTCCTAAATATTGATAAAAATCTCCCAAAAATTGTTTGTCATCAATTACTAAAGCCTTACCAGCATTTAAACTTTCAATGGCTTTAGAATAATTTTTTAGCTGATTGTTGGCAATGCCCGAAAACAAATAAAAAATGGGTTGCGATGGAAACACTTCCAGTGCTTTTTCGCTATCGGTTTTTAAGAACTCGTAGTTTGATGTTTGAATTTCTAAAAACATTAGTTCTTGCCAAATAGGAAAGCGTGTATTGTCCAATTCTACAGCCGTTCGGTAACGGTCAATGGCTTCTTTAAAACGTCTATCTCTACGTAAAAAATCGGCATAAATAGAATGCGATTTTGCTTCCGTTGGCGATTGCGCTATTAAAATATCTAGTAAGTCGTAGCTAATTTTGTTGTAATACTCTGTGTTGCGTTCGTACAAATTGAGTAGCAATTGCATTTTTAAATCAATGCTCACTTCATCGCTGTTAAAAATAAATGGCAAGTGTTTTACGGCTTCCGTTTCGTTGTTCTGATTTAAAAAATGTTGAAACATGTAAAAGTGAACAATTCCACTTTCGGCATCCATTTCCAACACTTTTTGATAAATTTCAAATGCTTTTTCGTTTTCTCCAACGGCTTCGTACGTTTCTGCCAAATAGCCATAATATCGAGCTTCTGAAGGATTCATGTCAACTAAGTTTTGTATGACTTGTATCGCTTTATCTTTATTTTTTAATGAAAGATACAAATCTCTTTTTTCTAGAGATGTTTCTTCTGATACGCCAATAATTTTTTCTAATTTTTCGACTGTTTCAACCGCTTTTTGATTTTGCCCGATATATTTGTAAGACTCAATTAAATTGAAATAATGGCTTACCTTTTTGGGGTATTTTTTTATTAATGTTTCGAATACTTTGGTGGCTTCGTTGTGCAATCCATTAGCTTTGTAAAGATATGCCAACTGCAAGTTGTACCACTCGTTGTTGGGGTCTGCAGCGACTGCTTTTTCGGCATAGTCGGTGGCTGTTCCAAAGCTGTTGGTGTAAGTATATAACTGAGAAAGTTCAAACAAAATAGCTCCGTTTTCTTTGTCTAATTCTAATGCTTGAAGAGCATACTCAATGGCTTTTTCGTAGTTTCCAATCAGCTTTTGCTTCGAAGCATCTAAAAACAGAGCCGTGACTTCTGGATTGTATTCTTCATTTTTTGATGAAGTCTGCTTTGATGTAGAACATGAAAACATTAATCCCAAAGGGAACAATATGAAATAGATTTTTTTCAAATTAAATTTTTTGTTGAGTATAATCGCCAATACTCAAATCGTATGCCGTGCCTTCAAATTCTGCATTATTACCAATCATTGAGTTGGCAATTACGGCTTTTCTAATTTTTGCTTTTTCTTGAACGATGGAAGTTTTAATAATTACATCTTCTAACGAAGAATTTGCACCAATAGATACATACGGACCAATTACAGAATTCTTTAACGAAACATTCTCACCAATAAAACATGGTGGAATAATGACCGAATTTTCTGTTTTTATAGAATCACTTATTAAATGTTCGTTCTTTTTTAAATCTAAAACTTGCGAGTTAGTTTCTACCGTTACATTTTTGTTGCCACAATCCATCCATAAATTTACTTTTCCAGGTTTAAATTTTGCGCCTTTGCTTTTCATGTTTTCGAGCGCATTGGTCAATTGGTATTCGCCTTTTTCTTTGATGTCGTTATCAATTAAGTATTGCAATTCACTGCGTAAATATTCGCCATCGTTAAAGTAATAAATACCAATAATGGCAAGGTCTGAGACAAACTCTGTGGGCTTTTCTACAAAATCGGTAATGGTATTGTCTTTATCTAATTTTACCACACCAAATGCACTTGGATTGTCAATTTGTTTTACCCAAATAATGCCATCATTAGAAGTGTCTAACTTAAAATCTGCAGTGAACAAGGTATCAGCAAAAGCTACCACGCAATTTCCTTTTAAAGAATCTTTAGCACATAAAATAGCGTGTGCCGTTCCTAGCGGTTCGTCTTGATAATAAATAGAGCCCTTAGCACCTAAACTTTCAGCAATTTTTATTAAGTTGTTTTCTGCTTCTTGACCAAAATCGCCAATAATAAAAGCAATTTCATCAATCGCTTGATTACATACTGATGCAATATCTTCTACCAATCGTTGCACAATCGGTTTTCCTGCTATCGGAATTAATGGTTTTGGAATGGTTAATGTGTGAGGTCTTAGTCGCGAACCTCTTCCTGCCATGGGTACTATAATTTTCATATCTGCGTGTTAGTGTGTTAGTGTGCTAATGTGTTAACGTTATAATTTTTTTCTATCCTTCTAAAATTCTTGTTTTTGGCGTTTCGACTCCGCTCAATGACCAAAATCGTAATTTTTAATTCGTAATTATTTCACTCCTGTGCTTCCAAAGCCACCTGCACCACGCTCTGTTTCAGAAAGCTCTTGCACTTCTATCCATTTGGCTTGTTCGTGTTTGGCAATTACCATTTGGGCAATGCGTTCGCCATCTTCTACTATAAATTCTTCGTTAGAAAGATTAACCAAAATCACGCCAACTTCTCCACGATAGTCTGCGTCAATGGTTCCTGGTGAGTTTAAAACAGTGATCCCTTTTTTAAATGCTAAGCCACTTCTCGGGCGAACTTGTGCTTCATATCCTTGAGGTAAAGCGATATACAATCCCGTAGGAATTAAAGCGCGTTGCAATGGTTTTAGTACAATACTCTCTGATAAGTTAGCACGTAAATCCATACCAGCCGATTGTTCTGTTTGATAGCTTGGAGTGGGATGCTTTGATGTATTGATGATTTCTACTTTCATATATTCAGTTAAAAGTTAAAAGTTAAAGGTTAAAAGTTATTATACATTTATTTTGTAATAACTAATAACATATAACCATTAACTGGTTTTACTCCGTGAAAATAATACTTTTTGAGGTTTCTCAACGATTATTACTGTTAATATAAATGCTATAAATAATGCGGAATTCCGTAAATAGCCACTCATAGGCATTGAAAAACTTTTGCTATAGTCTATTTCAAAATCTGCTTTTAAAAAGAAAATGATGGTAGCCAATGCCGAGTAACCAAATATTTTAAGCAAATTGTAAGGAATGGGATAATGTTTTTGCCCTAAAAAATAAGAGATACTTAGCATCACAACATAACAAATAAGGGTTGCCCAAGCTGATGCAGTGTAACCATAGATAGGAATAAAAATAACATTAATAGCTACCGTTAGTATCGCTCCAAAAATGGTAATGGCTGCTCCGTAAGTTGTTTTTTGCGAGAGTTTATACCAAATGGATTGATTTACATATAAACCCATGCAGTAATATGCCGCCATAATAATGGGCACCACGTGTAATCCTTCCCACATTTCTGGGTTGCGAATGAAGAGTTTAAACACATCTAAATATAACGTTACGCCTAAAAAAATCATCAACGTGAAAATGGTAAAATAATCCATCACTTGCACGTAAGATTTTTTAGAATCTTTTTCTTTTTCGTGGCTAAAGAAAAAGGGTTCTGCCGCAAAACGAAATGCTTGAATAAATAATGCTAAAAGCATAGCTAATTTGTAATTCGCTCCATAAATACCATTTTGACCATTGGCATATATTTCTGCCTCTTGCCAACCTACAGATGGAAGTTTTTGTTTGAAGAGAATTTTGAAAATTAAAATTCGATCAATCATTTCGTTGACGATACCCGCCAAACCTACAAACAGCATGGGGTAGGCAAATTTAAACAAGCGGTTCCACAATGCTTTATCAAAGCCCTCTGCAAAGCGCATATATGGCACTAAAATTAAAAACTTAACAATGCTTGCAATTAAGTTAGAGATAAACACATACGCCACCCCTAAACTTGGATTGTAAAAAGTATCAATCAACCAATTGGTCTCTCCTGCATTGTACTTAGGTAAGCAATACATCAAGAAAAAAAGATTTAAACCAATGTTTACACCAATGTTTACAAAGTTTACCAAGGCAAATTTTACAGGGCGGTTGTCTGCACGCATTTTTGCCAAAGGAATAGCGCTTACCGCATCCAACCCCACAATAATCACAAACCAAATAATGTACTCGTTGTTGTTAGGATAGTTAATCAAAGAAGCTACTTGATTAGAAAAAATTATCGTAAGAAGCATAAATACTCCTGATGAAATAAACAACGACCACAAGGTTGTAGAATAAATTTTCTTTTGATTTTCGTTGTCGAGTGTAGTAAACCTAAAGTAAGCCGTTTCCATACCATAGGTTAGCAACACCACTACAAATCCTACATAGGCATACATGTAATTTACAATTCCGTATTGGTCGGTGGTGAAAACTGCCGTGTAGAGTGGCGTCAACAAATAGTTTAGCAAACGAGCAACCATACTGCTCATACCGTAAATAGCCGTTTGGCCTGCTAACTTTTTAATCACGCTCATTGATTGACAAATAAACGAAGAGAATGCCCTAAAGATTGCATGGTACTAAAAGTTGTTTCAAACATAGCTTGTTAATAGCAAGATAATTTTTTTGGCACGGTTTTAGAATAGGGCTATTTCAAACACTAAAAAAACATACTATCATGGAACTCAAATTAATCTATCAACTGCTTGCTATTAAAGCCAAAGAGCTAATGAAAAAAGGTGACTTGAAAAGCTATCTAATCACCCTTGAAAGAATGAATGAACTAAAATTGGAATTGGCAAAATAATAAAAAACATTTTCTCATCTCATAGCTATTTCTATTTTTGTAGAATTAGAAGTTAGTCTATGTTTCAAATAATTCGAGATGGCGCATTTTTAGGAGTACTACTCAGCATAATGATTGGTCCTGCGCTGTTTTTGCTAATTGAGACCAGTTTAAAGTACGGTTTCAAACGCGCATTGTTTCTCGATCTTGGCATTATCATCAGCGATTTTCTTTACCTATTAGCAGCTTACTTCTTTGCAGAGCAAATTCAACATGCACTTAATGAGTATGAATTTTTAAAGTATGTGGGTGGCTCATTGTTCATAGCTGGTGGGCTTTATATGATTTTTAGACGCAACAACATTCCATCTGAGCAAGATGTAGATGTTACCGTGAAACAACCCGGAGTAGTAGCTTTCATGATGAAAGGCATGGCACTAAATGCCATCAATCCGTTTGTGTTAATTTTCTGGATTGCAGCATTTTCCTACGCTTTAGACCATCATAGCTTAACTATTTATACAGCATCATACTACTTTGGAGCAACGCTCGGAGCTATGTTTGCAGTGGACGTTCTCAAAATTTATTTCGCATACAAAGTCAAAAAATATTTATCAGATAACGTGATAAAATGGATTGGCTTCGCAGTTGGATGTTTGCTAATCTTTTTCGGTATCGCATTTTTCTTTAGAGACATGATTGTACAATGATTTCTGTTGATGCAATAATCGTTGGACAAGGATTGGCAGGTAGCATTTTAGCCGAAGAATTTTCTAAAAATAACACTTCATTTATAATTATTGATAGTGGCAAAAATGTGAGTTCTCATGTAGCAGCTGGCTTGTGGAATCCTATTGTGTTTAAGCGCATCACCAAAAGTTGGCGAGCGGATGAGTTGATTCCGCAACTTTATGAAACGTACCAAAATATTGAAAAAAAATACACCATTTCAATCCTCGAAAATATTGACGTGGTGAAGCTGTTCAACTCGTTTGAAGAGCAAAACGATTGGCACGCCAAAGCACAAGAAGACGATTACAAAAATTATTTATCTACAGAAAAAAAAGTAGCGTTTAATGAAGATAATTTTAAACCACACCACGGCTATGGAATCGTAAAAAAAGCAGGGCGTGTAAATCTTTCTTTAATGCTTTCAACCATGAGTGAATATTGGAAAAACAAGCAACAACTCTTACAAGAAGCATTTGATTTTTCTGCCTTAAAAATGGATGAAAATAGCGTTCACTACAAAAACATTTCTGCTCAAAAAATTATATTTTGCGAAGGCGTACATGTGCGGCAAAATCCTTTCTTTTCGTATGTTCCTATTAGTTTAACTAAAGGCGAAATTTTACACGCCACCATTCAAAATTTGCACATGGATTTTGTCCTCAATAAAGGATTTTTTGTTTATCCATCGGCTAAAGAAAAATTTGTGATTGGCGCTACCTATCATTGGCAAGATGAAAGCTTAGAACCAACAAAACAAGGCGAAGAAGAATTGCTGGAAAAATATCATTCTACATTAAATTTACCCATACAAAATTATACCATAAGTGCTGGTTTTAGGCCTACAACAAAAGACAGACGCCCTGTATTAGGAACACATCCAGAAATTAAAAATATGTTTATCTTTAACGGACTGGGCACAAAAGGCGTAATGATTGCCCCTTATTTTGCCAAGCATTTTGTGGAGCATTTATACAACCATACGCCATTGGATAAAGAAGTAAGCATAGAACGTTTTAAGCATTTATACCATGATAAAAAAAATTGAACATTTAGGCATTGCCGTTAAAGACATCAATGCATCGAATGAGTTGTTTGCAAAGCTGTTTGGCAAGCAACCCTACAAGTTGGAAGACGTAGAAAGCGAAGGTGTAAAAACCTCTTTTTTTATGATTGGTGAAAGCAAAATCGAGTTGTTGGAAGCCACCAATAACGATAGCGCCATTGCAAAATTCATAGAGAAAAAAGGCGAAGGCATTCATCATATTGCGTTTGAAGTGGATGATATTGATGCAGAAATTGCACGCTTAAAAAATGAAGGATTTGAACTGATACACACCACATCAAAAGATGGTGCAGATAACAAACGCATTGCGTTTCTACATCCAAAATCTACCAATGGTGTGTTGGTGGAGTTGTGTCAGGAGAAATAAAATAACGGACATTGAGCGGAGTCGAAATGCCGCTATTTTTGTGCGCTTCGACTCCGCTCAGCGTCCAAAAAATAAATTGTAATTTAGCACCATGAAAGTAGCAGTAATAGGAAGCGGAAGTTGGGCAACAGCCATTGTAAAAATGCTGTGCAACAATTTAGATTCGGTGAATTGGTGGATACGCAAACCCGAGAGTTTGGCGCACATCCAAAAGTTTCATCACAACCCCAACTATTTGCAATCGGTAGAATTTGAAATAAACAAACTGCAACTTTTTAGCGATGCCAAAAAAGCCATTGAAGGTGTCGATTTGGTTATCATTGCTACGCCATCAGCTTTTGTGCATGAGGTGTTACAAAAAATTGGACATCAACTAAAATATAAATTTGTAGTGAGTGCCGTTAAAGGAATTATTCCTGAAACGTTAGAAATTCCTGCACATTATTTGCAAAACAATTACCAAGTACCTATTGAAAATATTGGCATTATTTGCGGACCATGCCACGCAGAGGAAGTGGCGTTAGAGCGTTTGTCGTATCTTACATTGGCATGTCCCGACCAAGCAAAAGCGAAAATCATTGCCGATTTGTTGGAGTGTCGCTACATTAAAACTTCTATTTCTGATGATTT
>JBKHVV010000021.1:0-26255 GCA_046569885.1 Bacteroidia bacterium | reverse complement strand
GTGCATACCTGCAAATGCGGTAGGTAAAGCCCAATTATTAGTGAAAGATGAAGGTATTATTGCGGGAATTGACATCGCCAAACATGTTTTTCATCGCTTTGATAAAAACCTAAGTATAACTACTTTTCTTAACGATGGAGATAGCGTAAAACATGGAGATATCGCTTTTATAGTTGAGGGAAAAAAATTATCCATTCTACAAACGGAGCGCTTGGTGCTTAACATCATCCAACGTATGAGTGCCATTGCTACAAAAACCAATTTCTACGCACAACTTTTAGCACCCTACAAAACGAAAGTTTTAGACACTCGAAAAACCACGCCTGGTCTAAGAGTTCTTGAAAAAATGGCGGTAAAAATTGGTGGCGGAGAAAATCACCGTATGGGTTTGTACGATATGATTATGCTTAAAGACAATCATATCGATTTTGCTGGAGGAATTACTGAAGCCATTACCAAAACCCTCCACTATTTAAAAGAAAAAAATCTTGATTTAAACATAGAAGTAGAAGCTCGAAATCTTGATGAAGTTGAGCAGATTCTAAAATTTAAAGACGTTAGCCGCATTATGCTCGATAATTTTTCGTTTGAAGACACAAAAAAAGCAGTAGTGCTAATAAATCATCAATGTGAGATTGAATCCTCTGGTGGAATAACCGATGAAACATTGGTAGAATATGCCAAATGTGGTGTCGATTTTATCTCAGTAGGTGCCCTTACCCACTCTATAAAAAACATGGATTTAAGTTTGAAAGCAACAAGTTAGTTGAAAGTTGAAAGTCGTAAGGTCGAAAGTCCAAATGAACTAATGAACTAATAAACTAGTGAACCAATGAAAAGATTATTCGAAAAAATAATAAATCATCGCCTATACAAATTTGCTATTATGTGGCTCAAAAAAATCGTGCTGCCTGGTTTCGAGGGTTTATCGTTATATGAAGTGCTAAAGTTTATGATGACAACCTTTCGTAAGGGAGATATTGACACAAAAGCTTCTGCCATTTCGTTTAGTGTGTTTTTAGCATTTTTCCCTGGTTTGATTTTTTTACTGTCGCTAATCCCATACGTACCTATCGAAAATTTTCAGCAAGAATTATTGGCGGAATTGTTTGGAATTATGCCCGATAGCTTACTTCCATTAATTGAAGAGACCGTCAACGATTTAATCCTAAAGAAAAAATCTGTAACACTTTCTATTGGTTTTTTACTTACGTTTTATTTCGCCTCAGATTCTATACATGCTTTGTTAACTGCCTTTAACAGCTCATTTCAATTTACAAATAAACGCTCTGCAATCATTCAACGTTTATGGTCTTTGGGTCTTCTTTTCACGCTCGTGTTTTTACTTTTTATTGCCATAATTTTATTAATTTTTGGAGAACCCACCATTGTGTGGATACTTGAAAACACAAGCTTTAGTGGAACGATAACCTATCTATCGTTAACCATGTTTAATTGGTTAATTATTTTACTGCTGATGTTTTTTTCCATTTCACTACTCTATAACATTGGCAATCCCGAAAGAGTACGTTGGAAACTCGTTTCGGCTGGAACAACGCTTACAACTTTAGTGATAATTTTAACGTCAATGGCTTTTGCCTTTTACTTAGAAAATTTTAGCAAATACAATGAATTGTACGGTTCTATTGGTTCGCTTATTGCGTTTTTACTTTGGATAAAAATTTGCTCACAAATTCTGTTGGTTGGATTTGAGTTGTCTGCCAAGGTGCAAAAACAATTCCTTAAAAAACCTTGATACCATGACCCAAGAAAAAGCCTTAGCCCTCTTAAAATCGGGTAAAAATATTTTTCTTACGGGCTCTGCCGGAACAGGAAAAACTTACATCCTCAACCATTACATCGACTATTTAAAAGAACGAAAAGTACCCGTTGCCGTTACGGCATCTACAGGGATTGCTGCCACGCACCTCAACGGCATGACCATTCACGCCTGGTCGGGTATTGGCGTGAAAGAACACTTAACCAATCGCGACATTCAAAACCTTCAAGAAAAAAAATATCTCCAAAAAAATCTCGAAAAAGTAAGGGTTTTAATCATTGATGAAATCTCAATGCTACACAAAACACAACTCGATTTGGTAGATAAAGTTCTAAGAGCTTTTAAAGAAAATGACCTAGCTTTTGGAGGTATTCAAGTAATCTTTTGTGGTGATTTTTTTCAGCTTCCACCCATCGGAAACCAAGGGGAAACAAGCAAAGAAAAATTTGCATTTATGTCTCAAGCATGGTTAGATGCTAACTTGTATGTTTGTTACTTAACCGAGCAATATCGCCAAGAAGACAACGATTTAAATCTCATTTTAAATGAAATTCGCGCGGGCAACATTTCCAATTGGAGCTTGAAAAAACTAAAAACTGCTGCCGAAAAAGATTTGCCTACCGAACTTGAACCAACCAAACTTTACAGCCATAATTTGGATGTTGACCGCATAAATCAACAACATTTAGCAACGCTTTCAAGTAAAGTCAAAAAATTTAAAGCCACCACCAAAGGCAATCCAAAACTGATAGAAAGTCTTAAAAATTCGGTCTTAGCAAGCGAAGAACTCCAACTCAAAATGAACGCTAAAGTGATGTTGGTGAAAAACAACAACGAAAAAGGCTTTGTCAACGGCTCTTTAGGAACGGTTATAGGTTTTACGAGCAAAGGGTTTCCTTCGGTAAAAATGTACAACGGTAAAATCGTTACCATTGAAAGTGAAAGTTGGTCAATCATTGACGAAAGTGGTAAAACGTTGGCTTCTTACACGCAAATTCCCTTGCGTTTAGCGTGGGCAATTACTGTGCACAAATGCCAAGGCATGACCCTCGATGCAGCCGAAATTGACCTCTCTAAAACCTTTGAAAAAGGACAAGGTTATGTAGCACTTTCTCGTCTTAAAAGTATTGAAAACCTCAAGCTTTACGGGTTTAATCAAACCGCCTTAGAAGTAGATGATTTGGCACGAAAAGCCGATAAACGCTTTCAGGAACTTTCAAGAGCTAACGATATTGACTTTGATATTCGTGATTTAGAAAAAGCTGCTCCAGACTTCATTAAAAAATGCGGTGGATTGACCAGCAAAATAGAAATTGAACAAGAACGCATCAGAGAAAAAGAAAAAAAACAAAAAAACTCTACGTACGACATCACCAAAGACTACTTGTCGAAAAAAATCAGCATCAGCGAAATTGCTTCGGCACGAGCTTTAACCGAAGGCACCGTTATTGGGCACATCATCAAAATCAGCCACCTTTACCCCGATTTTAGTTTGAGCTTTTATCGCCCGCATGAGAGCATCATCAAAAAAGTAAAACCACATTACATTGAACAACGTAAAGCCATCACCGATACGCACGACACCATCAGCTTAAAGCAAATTCACACCAAACTCAACGATGAATTATCTTACGAAGACATTAAACTGGCGGTGGCATTTTTGTTGAGGGAGGTGTAACATTATGTTATAAAATTAACTACTTTTAGCCATAATATTAATCCAAATCATTAATATGAGAACCCTATTCACTTTAGTTTTCCTATGGTCGTTTGCTGGTTTCGGGCAAAACCATCCATTGTTTGTATCAACGGGAGCAAAAAGTTTAGCTTTGGCAAACACCAGCGTTTCTCAAGAAGATGTGTGGGCAAACTTTAACAATCAAGCGGGTTTAGCCCGATTAGAACATAAAGAATTTTCAGTGTTTTTTGAGGACAGATACTTTAATTCTGGTTTGAATACCGTTGGCTTTGCGGCTGCCATTCCTACAAAATCGGGCGTATTTGGTGTGGCTTATAAACGCTTTGGTGTAGCCGATTTATTTAATCAAAGTAATGCATCTATCAACTACGGAAGATTACTGTCCGAGAACTTTTCAATAGGCGCAGGAATTTCTTATCTCAACACATTTATTGGCAATAATTATGGTCAATCGGGCAGTGTTTCTGCACATCTTGGGTTTATGGCAAAACTCAACGAAAACTTCTTTTTGTCGAGTCATGTATCTAATCTAAACAGAGCTAAATTAGGCGAATTTAATGATGAGCGCTATCCTACTCTGCTTACCGTTGGTTTAAAATATGTAGTCTCAGAAAAAGTAGCCACCATGCTCGAAGTGGGTAAAGACATGATGCATAAACCTTCTTATCGTGGTGCAGTAGATTATAACATTATAGACAACTTTTTTGTGCGTTTAGGTGTTGCTTCCAATCCTACGCTGTTTAGTTTTGGCGTTGGTTATAACAAACATGCCTTTACTATTGACTATGGTGCTTCGTTGCATCAAGTACTCGGATTGACTAACAATATTTCTCTCAGCTACGCATTGGGCAAATAATGAAGTTTCGGTTCAAATATCTATTTGTAGCTTTTTTCACGCTATGTTTTGTTAAAACTTTTTCGCAAGTAGATGACGAAAATCAATCAAAGCAAGCCATTATTGAACAACGCATCGAATTGATTTCAGAAAATTTAGAAGATGAAGATATTGACCTAAACACTTTGCTCGATAATTTATTTCATTACTTCGACCATCCTATAAATCTCAATAACAAAGCTGCCCCTGAAAAATTGCGAGAAATAGGTTTGCTCACCGAAGTTCAAATTAACAATTTGGCACAACATATTCAAATCAATGGAAAGTTGTTGAGTATTTACGAACTCCAATCTGTACAAGGCTTTGATGTATTAACCATAAAAAACATTTTGCCTTTTGTAAAAGTTACTACCGATTTAGATGCACCCACATTTAGCGTAAAAGAAATTACTAGTGAGGGCGAACACGAACTGATAACGCGTTGGCAAAATACCCTCGAGAAACAAAGCGGGTTTACCAAAACGGATCAAGAAAAAATTGACAGTCCAAATAGTTATTATCTCGGTTCAAGTGATAAATTGTACATGCGCTATCGCTTTAGATATTTGAACAACGTAAGCTTTGGTGTTACTTCAGAAAAAGACCCTGGCGAAGAATTTTTTAAAGGCACACAAACGCAAGGGTTCGATTTTTACTCCGCGCATTTTTATTTAGGAAATTTCAAGCATTTCAAGTCTATTGCCATTGGCGATTATCAAGCGCAATTTGGGCAAGGGCTAACGCTTTGGTCGGGTTTGGCATTTGGAAAATCGGTGGATATTGCTTCTATAAAGCGCAATGCACAAGGCATTCGTCCGTATGCTTCGGTAGATGAATCGCGCTTTATGCGTGGCGCAGCGGTGGCTTACGAATGGAAAGATTTTACGATTACGGCTTTAGCATCACAAAAAAAAATTGATGCGAATATTTTAGAACCCGATACTTTAGTAAGCGATGATGACATTTTTGTTTCCTCTTTTCAGCAAACAGGATTTCATAGAACCAACTCTGAATTACTCGACAAACATGCACTCACAGAAACTCATTTGGGTGGAAATATTGCTTATAACAACAAGGCTTTTCATATTGGTGCTACTGCCATAAAAACAAAATTTAGCGGTGAATTATCGCGCAGTCCTTCCAACTATAATCAGTTTGATTTTAACGGAACTGAAAACCATGCTATAGGTGTTGATTACAACTGGGTGTATAGAAACATCAACTTTTTTGGCGAATCATCACAAAGTGCCAATGGTTCGTTAGCCCACGTGCATGGTGCTTTGCTTGCACTTGACCCTAAATTAAACGTCTCTGTTTCTTACAGAGATTTTGACAGAGGTTTTCAAAACTTAGTTTACAATCCTTTTGCAGAATCTTCTACCGCTAAAAATGAACAGGGATTTTTGGTTGGGTTTGATTTAAAGTTATCCAACAGTGTTTCTTTTACCGGATATTTCGACCAATTTGAGTTTGAGTGGATGCGTTACCAAACCGACAAACCATTAACCAATGGCTACGATTTTATTGGTCAATTGCGTTACAAGCCAAATAAAAAATTAGACATATACGCGCGTTATCGTTATAGAAATAAACCCATTAATGCCGATGCTGAAAACATAGAAAATATTCCTGCCATTTTTTACGAAGAACGAGAAAATTATCGCTTGAATATTGATTATAAAATTTCGGAAGATTGGCAAGTACGCACACGCGTAGAGCAAATGAATTACGAACGGATAGGTGGCGCTCTCGAAAAAGGATTTATGTTGTATCAAGATGTGTTTTACAATCCAAAAGGTAAAAAATATTCTATAAAAGCACGCTATGCGTTGTTCGATACCGATTCGTACAATGCACGTATTTATGCTTACGAAAGCGACTTGTTGTATGTGTTTTCTGTACCTGCTTATTACAATCGGGGCAGTAGAGCATATTTGATGCTGCGCTATAAATTCAACAAAAAATTTGATTTATGGTTGCGCATTTCTCGTTGGATGTACGACAACCAAGATGTAATTAGCAGTGGACTTAGTGAAATTGAAGACAACACTAAAACCGAAATGAAAGCGCAGTTGATTATTAAGCTGTAGATATAAAAAAGCCCCGAAAATTTTCGAGGCTCTTAGATTTCTCAACTTTGTTCGAAATGACAATCTGATTACTTCAATAGCTTAGCGATTACTTTTTCAATTTTCTCCGCTTCTTCGTCAGCCAAAACTTTATCTACTAAAATACGGCCGCTGTGTTCATCCACAATAATTTTTTTACGCGCAGCTATATCCATTTGCAATTGTGGTGGTATTTTGATGAATGAACCACCGGAAGCTCCTCTATCTACTGGCACTACTGCCAATCCATTTTTAGATGCTTCACGAATACGTCTGTAAGCTTTTAATAAGCGTGTATCAACCAATGCCGAAAGTTCATTAGATTTTTTTGACAAAATTTCTTCTTCTTTTTTGGTTTCAGAAACAATTTCGTTCAACTCCGATTTTTTAGCCTTTAAACTGTCTTTCTTCTGCTTCAATCGTTCTTCTGCTTCAGCAATGACTTCTTTTTTAGCATCAATTTTAGCGTTGAATTCTTTGATTTTTTTCTCAGAAAGTTGAATCTCTAAATTTTGAAACTCTATCTCTTTCGTAATAGCATCAAATTCGCGATTGTTGCGCACATTTTTTTGCTGTTTAGTGTACTTTTTAATCGTCTCTTTTGACTCTTCTATGGTATTTTTCTTAGCTTGAACTTCAGCTTTAAGCTCATCTGCTTCGGCTTTAAGTTTAGCCATTCTTGTTTCCAATCCTTCTATTTCATCTTCCAAATCCTGTACTTCTAAAGGAAGTTCACCTCTTACCGTTTTAATGGTATCTATTTTTGAATCAACGATTTGAAGTGCGAAAAGCGCTCTTAATTTTTCTTCTGGAGAAACTGTGTCTTTGTTTGTTTTTTTTGCCATGACTTTTACAAATAATTAACCGGGTTGGTGTTGGTTTCCGTTAAATGGACTGCAAATTTATAAAATTTTTCGTTTATACCATCAGCAATTAACTGAATGGTTGTTTGTTCACTCTCAAAATGCCCCACATCGGCTATAACTATCTGATTGTCGGCATCAAAAAATTGATGGTATTTAAAATCTGCCGATACAAAAACATCTGCACCTTGCGCTATGGCTTGAGGCAACAAAAAGCTTCCAGAACCACCACAAACGGCTACTTTTTTCACTTTTTTGCCCAATAATTTGGTGTAACGAACACAATCGGTTGGCAAATTAACTTTTAACGATTTCAAGAACTCCAACTCATCTATTTCATCAATTTCGCCAATCATGCCGCTACCCACTTGACTAAAACTATTTTGAAGTTGGTAAATATCGTACGCCACTTCTTCATAGGGATGCGCTTCAAACAACGCTTTGATAACTTTGCTTTGAATGTGTTTTGGGAAAACAACTTCTAATTTAAACTCATGCTCAGTATGGGTTTCGCCAACATTACCCACATGCGGATTAGTACCTTCGGTAGCCATAAAGGTGCCTTGTCCTTCGGACGAAAAACTACAATGCTTATACTTCCCAATTTCACCCACACCAGAAAAAAATAAGGCATTTTTAACTTCTTCAATATGGGTTTTAGGTACAAAAACAGCTAATTTTTGCAGCAAATCGTGTTTTGGTGCTAAAATCTGTAAGTTTTTCAACCCTATTTTTTGGGCTAAATAAGTGCTCACACCGTATCTTACATTGTCTAAATTAGTGTGAATGGCATAGATGGCTAGGTCATTCTTTACGGCTTTTATAAGTGCTCGCTCAATGTAATTTTTAGCTGTTAACGATTTTAATCCAGAGAAAACTATTGGATGATGCGCTACAATTAAGTTGCATTTTTTACGAATGGCTTCGTCAATTACTTCTTCGGTGCTATCTAAACACACCACTATTCCTTTAATTTCTGTGTTTTGATTGCCAACAATTAAACCAGAATTATCATAACTTTCTTGATACGATTTTGGTGCTAAGGTTTCTAAATGTTGGATGATATCTTTGATTTGCATTGAGTTGAAGGTTGAAGGTTGAAAGTTAAATGTTATTGGTTCTAATTTCTAAAATTCTTAATTCGTAATTCTCAATTCTTAATTTTAAAAAGTACTTTCGCAAGATAGAGATTTTACTTTTGGCAAAGTTACGATTCATATTTTTTCCATTTGCGTTGGTATATGCTTTTATCAGCGAAATACGGAATTTTTTGTATAAAATTGGTTGGTTAAAATCTACTGATTTTGATGTTCCTGTAATCTCAGTGGGTAACCTGAGTATGGGTGGCACGGGCAAAACGCCTCACATTATTTACATTGCTGAAGTATTGAAAAAAAATAACCTGAATTTTGCAACATTGAGTCGTGGTTATGGACGAAAAACCAAAGGATTTTTGGAAGTTGAACAAAATTCAACAGCAGAAAATGTAGGCGATGAACCGCTTTTGTTCAAACAACATTTTCCTGAAAACACAGTCACTGTGTGCGAAGATAGAGTGTTTGGCGCAATTCAAATTTTGAAAAAAAAACCAAACACTACCATTCTTTTAGACGATGCTTTTCAGCATCAAAAAATTGCGCGTTCGCTAAATATTTTACTTACCGATTACAACAATTTATTCTACAATGATTTTGTTTTTCCTGTGGGAAATTTACGCGAATTAAGAAAAAATAAATCTCGCACAGATGTTATTGTTGTTACTAAATGTCCTGAAACTATTTCTGAATCTGAGCAACAAAAAATCACTCAAAAAATTGCTCCAAATAAAAATCAAGTAGTGTATTTTTCTTCTGTTATTTACAAAAGTTTAATTAGTTTGTTTAATAAAGAAACATTAGAAATTGGTTCATTAAAAAACAAGAAAATTATTCTCGTTACAAGTATTGCAAATGGTAAAAATGTTATTGAATTTATCAAAACAGAGAATGTTATTTTGCATCATTTCAATTTAAAAGACCATCACAATTATTCTGCAAATGATGTAGAAATCATTCTAAAAAAATACCAAGAACTAAACGCAGATTGGATAATCACCACCGAAAAAGATGCGGTAAAATTGCGTAGATTTTCTCAACTCAAAGCATTACCTTTGTACGCTATAAGCATAGGAGTAAAATTTTTAAACCAAGAAAATAATTTCGATAATCACGTAGTCAATCATGTTAGAAACTATTCGTAGCACAGCCGATTTTTTAAAAAAGCAAATTACCAATACACCAACCATTGGTATCGTAATGGGAACAGGTTTGGGCAATCTTTCCAACGAAATGGAGGTTGAAAAATCTATTTCATATAAAGACATCCCCAACTTTCCTGTGTCAACTGTAGAAGGGCATTCAGGAAATTTAATTTTCGGAAAATTAGGCGGAAAAAATGTGGTTGCCATGCAAGGACGTTTTCATTTTTACGAAGGTTATTCCATGCAAGAAGTGGTGTTTCCTATTCGTGTAATGAAATTATTGGGTGTTGAAACATTATTCGTATCCAACGCTGCAGGTGGCGTAAATCCTGAATTTGAAGTAGGCGATTTAATGATCATCAACGACCACATTAATTTATTTCCAACCAATCCTCTTATTGGAAAAAACATTTCGGAATTAGGCACACGCTTTCCCGACATGAGCCAAGCTTACTCAAAAGAATTAATTGAGAGAGCTTTTTCCATTGCAGAAAAGCACGGAATTTCATTAAAAAAAGGCGTGTATGCTGGCTTAAGCGGACCAACATTAGAAACACCAGCCGAGTACAAATATGTGAGAATTATTGGTGCAGATGCCGTTGGTATGAGTACCGTTCCAGAAGTAATTGTTGGCGTACACATGAACATGACGTGCTTTGCATTCTCTATCATTACAGATATTGGCGTAGAAGGGCGCATAGAAGAAACCACACACGAAATGGTTCAACAAGTAGCACAAGAGCAAGAACCAAAAATGCGTAAAATAGTAACAGAATTGATTGCTTCGACTTAAGTTAAATGAGTTCGATATACGCAAAGACGAGTCCATAATTGTGGAGGTACGAGCACATTTGCATATTGCAGGATAGACAACTAAAACAATATATTACTAATAAATTTAACGTGTAATAGAAAAACAGAAACAATGAAAAAGTATTTTATTTTACTAGCAATGGCAATCTATTTAATGGCTTGCGATAATGAACGTCAAAATCATCAGGAACCCCAAGAAGAACAAACGACTCATGATGAAGAGCATCATCATCACGAATCAGAATCAATCGTATTAGATAATGGTAAAAAATGGAAAGTTGCTGAAGGAATGGTGGTTTATATTCGCAACATGGAAAAAGCTATAAACGACTTTGAGACCTTAGAGAATAAAGACTACACCGCATTGGCAAAAACTATAGACACCAACATCAGAGAACTTACCTCTAACTGTACCATGAAAGGTCAAGCGCATGATGAATTGCATAAATGGTTAGTGCCTTTTATTGAACTTTCGGAAGAATTTGATGTAGCTACAGACCCAAAAGAACAAGAAAAAATTTATCAAGCGTTTAAAAATTCGTTTATAGAGTTTAATACGTATTTCGAGTAATTTTATAGAAAAAATTCTAAAAAGTATGGACTAGAAATTAAACTCTTCGTGTAACAAAAGTTACATTGCGCAAGCAATGTTCAAACTAACTTTGCATTATAAAAACCAAAAACATGAACTATTATCACTCAAAAAAACTTAGTGGCACAACCGTAGAGGGTATCCGCCCAAAAGTAGAAGAAGCTTTAAAAGCAGAAGGATTTGGTGTGCTTACAGAAATTGACATTCAGGCAACCATGAAAAAGAAACTGGATAAAGACTATTTGCCTCATTTAATTTTAGGTGCCTGCAATCCGGTGTATGCCGATAAAGTACTATCTGTTGAACCTACTATTAGCACTATGTTACCGTGCAACGTTACACTTCGTCAACTAGAAAATGGAGAGATTGAGATAGCTATTATCAACCCGCTTACTGCAATGAGCGCAGTTGGCAATTCAAACCTTGAAGTATTTGCAAAAGAGGTTAACGAAAAACTGATTAAGGTATTAAACAATATTTAAAAGCAGAATGGATAAGCATAGTTATAACGTTTCTCTAAAATGGGAAGAAGGTAGAAAAGGAATCGTACACTCTCCAGAACTACCAACAAAAATTGAAGTAGCAACCCCACCAGAATTTGAAAAAGGTATTGCCGGAATATGGTCACCCGAACATCTATATACCGCATCGGTATTGAGTTGCTTTATGACTACTTTTTTGGCAATTGCCGAATATTCAAAATTGGAGTTTGATAGCTTTAATGGTAGTGCCGAAGGTGTTTTAGATAAAGTAGACGGAAAATTTTTAATGACCGAGATAAACCTAAGCACACATTTGAAGATAAAAGACGAATTGAAAAAAAAACGAGCAGAACGTATCTTGGAAAAATCGGAAGCAGCATGTTTAATTTCTAATTCAATAAAAACCAAAGTAAACCTAATTTCGGATATCTCAATATAAAGTACGTACACTTCTTTAATTAGGCTAATCTCTTTTTTAAATTAAAACGATTATACAGGGTTTTAATCTCTAAAACTTTTCCACAGAATTTACTTCTATTTATTAACAAAAGCAAACTCGCTTTTGCTCAACTATCTGTTCTACAAACACTAAAAAAATGTGTTTATAACCTTATGGATAACTAATTTCAGTTTCCCTTTTTCGTATTATGTAACTCTTATACTTTTGCCTCAAGTTCTTTACAATTATTATCAGATTCGGTTGAAAAACTGATTAAAAAGGAATCGTGTGAGAATCACGAGCTGTCGCGCAACTGTGAACCCTTTAAACTTTTATTCCACAGCCACTGTCTTTAAACATGGATGGGAAGGCATTAAAAGTGAGGGAAGCCAGGAGACTTGTCTGAAAATATTTGCATAAGCTTTCGCGAAAAAAGCAATGCAAAAGAAAGTTGATACCAGTTTTCATATCTATTTTCTTTTCATTTATTTTCTCGCAGTAATTGTTTAAACAAAAAATTTAAAATAATTCTGTATGGAAAATTATGTCATTAAAAGAAATGGTCAATACGAACCATTCAAACCATTTAAAATCGAAGACGCCATAAAAAAGGGCTTTGCAAGTGCTAACATTTTACATGATGAAACCGTTTTTACTCATGTAATTAATTGCCTTGAAGAAAAGACCACATGGGCGGTAGAAGAAATTCAAGACCTGATAGAAAAAACACTTTATAGTAAAGGTTATTTTGATGTCATGCGCTCGTTCATGCTCTTTAGGCATACTCGAAAATTGCAGCGTGAACATATAGAAGGATTAAATGACGATACTACCTTTGTAAATTCTACGCAAACCATCGAAGAATATATTGGAAAAAGCGACTGGAGAATTAACGCCAATGCCAACACTTCCTATTCAAATGCTGGTTTGGTAAATAATGTAGCTGGAAAAATTATTGCCAACTACTGGCTTGATAAAGTATATAGCAAAGAAGAAGGTTACGCTCACCGAAACGGAGATATTCACATTCACGACTTGGATTGTTTGACTGGCTACTGTGCCGGTTGGAGTTTGAGAGTATTATTAAACGAAGGTTTTAATGGCGTGCGAGGAAGAGTAGAAAGCAAACCTCCTTCACACTTCAGAGAGGCACTTGGTCAAATGGCTAATTTTTTAGGTATTTTACAAAGCGAATGGGCGGGTGCGCAGGCATTCAGTTCGTTTGACACCTATTTGGCTCCTTATGTATTTAAAGACAATCTTTCTTTCAATGATGTTTTAAAAGCCATACGAAGTTTTGTTTACAATTTAAATGTGCCAGCTCGATGGGGACAATCGCCATTTACAAACATCACATTAGATTGGGTTGTGCCCTCCGATTTAAAAATCCAAATTCCCACCAAAAATAATCAGCATTTATTTAAAGGATTGACTGATGCCGAACTTGAAAATAAGGTTAAGGAGCGTGGAGTAGATTCTTTGGAGCAACTTACCTATGCTCACTTCCAAACTGAAATGAATTTAATCAATAAAGCTTACTATACCGTAATGACCGAAGGCGATTCAAACGGGCAGCCATTTACCTTTCCTATTCCAACGGTAAATATAACCGAAGATTTCGACTGGCATGGTGAAAATACTGATTTGCTTTTTGAAAATACCGCTAAAATCGGTTCATCCTACTTTCAGAATTTTATTGGAAGCCAATACGTTTTTGACGAAGAAGGCAACAAAGTTGAAAACCCAAATGCCTACAAACCCAATGCTGTTCGTAGTATGTGCTGCCGCTTACAATTAGACTTACGCGAGCTTTTAAAACGTGGTAATGGTTTGTTTGGTAGTGCAGAAATGACCGGAAGTATTGGAGTGGTTACCATCAATATGGCTCGTTTAGGTTATAATTTTAAAAACGACAAAGAAGGTTTATATAAACAATTAGACGATTTGCTGGATATCGCCAAATCAACACTCGAAAAGAAGCGCAAGTTTATTCAGAAAATGTACGATAGAGGACTATTTCCATACACAAAACGATATTTATCTCATTTTAGAAATCATTTTTCAACCATCGGTGTAAATGGCATGAATGAAATGCTTCTGAACTTTACTGGTGAACAAGGAGATTTAACCACAGAGAAAGGCGTTCAATTTACCTCTGAAATACTCCATCACATTCGCACTAAAATGAAATCCTTTCAGGAAGAAACAGGAAATCTGTATAATCTGGAAGCAACTCCGGCAGAAGGCACAACCTACCGTTTCGCTAAGGAGGATAAGAAAAGATATTCGGATATCATTCAAGCCGGAGAAGGAGAAAACATATACTATACCAACAGTTCGCAAATACCTGTTGACCATACGGATGACCCATTTGAAGCACTGCTTCTTCAAGATGAATTACAATGTATGTACACTGGTGGAACCGTTCTACATTTATACATGAGAGAAAAAATAAGCTCTGCCGAAGCCTGCCGCAATTTGGTAAAAAAAGTGGTGAGTAATTTCCGCTTACCTTATATCACAGTAACTCCGGTTTTCAGTATTTGTGCAACGCATGGATATATTTCTGGCGAACATGAATACTGTCCAAAATGCGATGATATTTTATTAGAAAAATTAACTCATAAAAACAATGAATATGCAAACTAAAACACAAACCCTAAACGTACTTGAGCAAAATCAGGAATTAAGAACAAAATGTCTTGTCTATACCCGTGTAATGGGTTATCACCGGCCGGTAGAGAGTTTTAATATAGGCAAAAAAGGAGAGCATCAACAACGAAAGCAATTTGTTGAATGTGCTGAATAAAAAAATCATTCACGACATTACGCCTTTCACCTTGTTGGATTTTCCCAACAAAACCGGCTGCATTCTTTGGTTTGCAGGTTGCAATATGCGTTGCGTGTATTGCTACAACCCCGATATTGTTTTAGGGAAGGGAAAAAAAACAATTAAAGAAGCTTTAGATTTTATCAATACAAGAAAGGGGCTTTTAGACGGTATAGTTTTAAGCGGTGGAGAATGTACGTTGTACAAAGAATTGCCAGAAATTGCTCGTGAAATAAAGCAACTGGGTTTTTTGGTAAAATTAGACACTAATGGTTCTAATCCGGAATGTGTCCATTCTTTGATAAATGAACATTTGGTTGATTATGTTTCGCTTGACTTTAAAGCAATGCCCGATAAATACAAATCAATTACACAATCCGATTTTTTTGTCGAGTTTGAAAAAACATTTTTGTTGTTGAAACAGTCATCCATTCCGTTTGAAGTTAGAACAACTGTCCATTCCGATCTGCTGTCTTATCAGGATATACAAGCAATGATTAGCTATTTGGAAAAGCATCAGTATTCTGGTAAATTCTATTTACAAAATTACCTGAACAACACAGAAACTATTGGGAATATAAAAAACACTCATCAAAAAATTTCTATTTCGCAATTCAGCCCCAAAAACTTTGAAGTTGTAGTAAGAAACTAGTTGCGTAAAAAAATAGTTTTCTTATATCTGGATGTGTATTAAAATACCTTTTTTATGGTATTGTTTAGATTTAATCTAAATAATAATTTTGTATAAAATTTATACACCTTAAAAGAGACAACATGAAAACAATTATTAGTTCTAGAATATGGATAAAAAGTATCTTATTATTTTTTCTTTCTATTTCATTTCTCTCGTGCAATCAAAACGAAGATAGCAAACAAGAGGAAGCCGTTAAATCATCAAAAAAAATTGGCTTGTTGCTGGTAAACCATGGTTCACGTTCTGCAACATGGAGAAAAGCTCTAGTGAACTTAGAAACGAAAGTGCAAGATACCATTCTTTCTATGGAAATAATTGAGGGTATAAAAACCGCTCACATGGAATACACAGAGCCATCTATTGCCACACAACTAAAAGAATTTGACAAAGAGGGATATACTGATGTTATCATTGTTCCTATATTTTTAACCGTGAGCCCACATCCGTTTGATGATATTCCAACCATAATTGGTCAAAAAGAAGATCCTCTTTCGTTAGAAATGCTTAAAGTTGAAAAGATTGAACGCTACACACCAAAGGCAGCTACTCACATCACACCGTTGCTCGACTTTACCGATGTGTTACAAAAAAATGTGCTTAGACGTGCTCAGCAACTGTCTCAAAATTCAAAAAACGAAGGACTGGTTTTAATTGGCTATGGTGATGAAACCTATGATAAAGAATGGGGTGAACTATTTAATAAAGTAGCTGAACATGTAAAACAAAACATTGGTATAAGCGAACACTCATACGGATGGTGCGGACACATTGCTCGATACAATCCGGAAGAAACAACCAAGGCAATAAATAAAGTATTAGAGAAAAAAGAAGTCGCTGTGGTCATTCCTGTTCTTGTTGCTCATGACGAAAATTTTCAGATAAAAATTATTGGCGGAGGGGTTGAAAAAGTTGATAACAACGAAAAAAGAGTTTTGTATAAACCCGATGCTATTTTACCGGATAGTAACATAGAAAATTGGGTGATAAGCATTAGTAATGAATATGCCAATAAAATATTGTCCAACTAAGCTACTAATCGTTTAATGGAGAAAAAACTCTCAAGAAAAATCAGAAAACTTAACATTGCTACCCATCGTGATTTAGGGTATTTTTTTTCGGTATTGATTATTATTTATTGCCTTTCGGGCATTGCACTAAACCATGTAGATGAGTGGAATCCAGATTTTATAATTATCAAGAAAACCGTAGACATAAAAGAGAAATTTTCAAAAAAAACAATTACACCAAACGCTATAACTACTTTTAATAAAGTGGTTGGAGAAGAAAAACACAAAATTTATGATTTCCCAACTGATGACCAAATTAAAATCTATTACAACAATGCCTCGCTACATATTAATTTTTCCACAGGTAAAGGGGTTTACGAAAAAATATCTCGAAGACCAGTATTTTATCATGCCAACATCATTCATCGCAACAGCGTAGAGGGTTGGAAATGGGTTTCCGATATTTTTGCTTTTCTGCTTATTGTTATTAATGTTACAGGGTTATTTATTCTGAAAGGTAAGCACGGCATTTCCGGACGCGGAAAGTGGTTAATTGCTGCGGGTGCGGTATTGCCAATTATTGTTTTAATCATTAACGAATTTGTATAAAACATATTTGTAAACGATTAACGCTACATATTCTTTATAGTTTCGTCTTAATTTTTTGTACAAAGTCCATTCTACCTTATTCGCTAATGAACTAATAAACTAAAATCCTTACCTTCGCAGCCGAAGAAAAAAATTACGATGGATAGAAATTCGATTATTGGTTTAGCTCTTATTGCTGTTATACTTATTACGTTTGGCTTAATTCAAGATAAACCCGAGCCTCAAAATCAAAACAACGCTGCGGTTGAAGTGGTGGAAGACACCACCAAACAAGAACCTACTCCAGAAGCATCAAGCGGTGTTACAGATACTACAATTAATGTTGCTGCACCTGCTGCAATATCAGACTCGCTAAGAAGCTTGGTTGATTCTATCAATCAAATAAGACAAACTGCGGAAGCAAATACCAAGTTTGGTGTTTTCTCAAACGCAGCCAATGGCGAAGAAAAAATTTATACTCTACATAATGATAAAATAATTGTTGAAATTTCATCTTTAGGGGCGCGCCCAACAACCGTAAAATTGAAAGAATTTGAAAATTATCAAACCTACGCCAACGATTCTACCGATGAAATTACACCTTTACAATTATTTGAAAAAGATTCCAGCCGTTTTAGTTTAACGTTAGTTCCAACAAAATTAGACCGGCCTTTATTTACGAAAGAACTTTACTTCTCGACTAAAGCACCGCAAAATGTTGAAGTAGATGATAAAGGAAAATCCATTTCGTTTAAACTGCTAACCGAAAACGAAAATCAATACGTTGAATTTGTGTATAGCTTGCAGCCCAATAGCTACGAGCTCAACTACACCATAAACATTATTGGTTTAGAGGATGAATTAGAACCAAGCATTTCTTTAGATTGGTACTACAAAGGTTTGGCTTCCGAAAAATCTATTGAGCAAGAACGTCAGATTTGTGGCGTGTTTTACAAATATCAAAACGATAGTCGCGACTACTTGAGCGAAACTGGCAACGATGAACTAAACCTACAAGCCACTACCGAGTGGGTAGCATTTAAGCATCAGTATTTTTCGTCCATCATTTATTCAAAAGAAGGTTTTAGCAACATCAATTCTCGCTTGGAAATAAGCATTCCAGAGGATGTAAATTACAGTAAAGATTATTTTGCAGAATTAAACATTTCGAAACCTATTACAAAAAACACAGCCATTCCACTGTCTATGTATTTTGGTCCGAATGACTACAACACCTTAAAAGGCTACGATAGAGGTTATGAAGGATTGCTTAATTTAGGTGGAGCATTTTTTGGATGGTTCAATAAAGTGTTGATTATTCCGATTTTCAACGTGCTTAATAAGTTAAATATTCAAATTGGCTTACTCATCATTTTGATGACCTTGGTGATAAAAATTCTTATCCTTCCGTTGACGTACAAAAATTACATGTCATCGGCAAAAATGCGTGTACTTAAACCCGAAGTGGATAAAATAAACGAGAAGTACAAAGACGGTAAAGACCCATTGAAAAAACAACAAGACATGATGGCTTTGTATCGCAGCACAGGTGTAAACCCAATGGCAGGTTGTATTCCGATGTTGATTCAAATGCCTATCTTGTTTGCTGCTTTTCGCTTCTTTCCAGCATCTATTGATTTGCGTCAAACATCGTTTTTATGGGCAGAAGATTTATCCGCTTACGATGCCATTGTAACTTGGGAAGCAAACATTCCGTTATTAAGTTCTATTTACGGAAATCACGTAAGTTTATTTACCTTGTTGATGTGTGTTTCTACCATTTTTTATACCAAAATGAACAGTAGCACGATGCCACAAACATCACAACCAGGTATGCCCAACATGAAAGTGATGATGTATATTTTCCCTATTATGATGCTATTCTTCTTTAACAAATTTTCATCAGGCTTAAGCCTATATTACTTAGCAGGAAACGTTATTTCTATGGCAATGATGTGGGGTATAAAAGAATACATGGTTGACGAACAAAAAATTCGCCAAAAAATTGACGACAATAAAAAGAAACCTGTTAAAAAATCTAAGTTTCAACAACGCTTAGAAGATATAGCAAAACAAAAAGCCAGAAAGTAAGGTTTATAGTTGAAAGTCATAAGGCCGAAGGTCGTAAAGTCAAAAGTCTTTTATCTAATATTTTAATTTTGAATTCGTAAATCGTAATTTAAGTATTACTTTGGCATAAGTATTGAACTACTAATCCTAAAAAAGATGAGAACATTCTTAACAATATCACTTTTCGTTTTAACCACAGCATTTGCTTGCAGCAGCAACAAAAAGACTACGAAAGCAGACGCCAAACAATTCTATAATGTAGCCGATACTTCCGTTGTAATGACTATTAGCAAAACCTACTGCTTTGGTAAATGCCCTGTGTATGATATGAAAATAATGGCAAATGGAAATGTTTCACTAAAAGCCATTGACCATTTACATATCGAAAATGGAGATTATACGTCCACCATTTCACAGGCAACTATTGAGTTACTTTATAACACAGCCCTCGAAATAAATTATTTTTCGTTAGATTCTATTTATACCAATGAGTATATTCAAGATGTACCCACCACTTATACTTTGTTGATGAATAAAGACACGAAAGAAATTAAACGCATCGAAAACAAATGGGAAGCACCCGCAGAACTAAAAACGTTTGAAGAAAAATTGCACGCGTTAGTTACACAGTTGCAATGGAAAGCTATTTAAAACTCGGTTTAAATAATCTTGCGGTTTCGGTAAACGAACCAACATAACCAATAGAAAACTCAAATGCACCTCTGTGGTTAGTGTAGCTGTATAAGTATGATGAATTTATATCATAACTAAAACGAATCACACTTTTCTTATACTTAAATCCTGCATGAACAATTACGGCATCTTTTAGTCTGTGGTTTAAGCCAAGCATTACGGAGTAGTCGGTATCTCTAACATTATATTGACCCATTGCTCCAAAATTAAATTCCCAAGCTGCTTTTTGATACATGAATAAAATATTTGGAGAAACACTCCATTCTTTGTTAATGGTTATTCCTGTTCCTGCATGAAGAATCCAATGCATTGGCAACGTAAATCTATCTAAAGCAATGGCTTCATTAGGAAAAGAAATGTGTCTTAAAGAAAATCCTCCAAATGGATTAAACATGTTGTCGCTCTCCATTTGATAATACATTCCTAAACCGGCATCAAAGCGTGTAAAAACATTTTGTTGAAAAACCTCTCCGCTTGGCTCAGCTGTATCAAATGTGCCCGAAACGCTGCTGTATTGATTATCATACGTATGTTGATCATAATCTATAAAACGATGGAAAATACCTAATTGTAACCCTGCTTTTAGTCTGTGATCACTAATAGGGCTTTGAATTATATTATAAGCACCGGCTAACATCACATTAAACGTGTTGATGTTATTTAACGATGCATTATTAGACATGAAATGTCCCCCCACCGAAAATTTTTCATCTATTTTTTGGTCGTATGAAAACAAAAAACTACGGTAGGGCTTACTTGTAATCATAGCCCACTGGTTGCGGTGGTCTATACTTACACGATAGTCTTCATTTTTACCAATATTATACCCTATATATGCTGGGTTGATGTATTGAACAACGTTATCGTATTGAGATAAATGAAAGTCTTGTGAAGTCGCATTAATACCCATTAACACGAAACCTAATATGTATGTAATTTTTTTCATGACTTTTAACGTATTAATGTGATTTCACCTTGCATATTATAGCCGTTACCATCTATGGTAGTTCCTTTAAACGTCCATATATAAACGCCTGTTGGTTGCATTTTATCTTTGTAAGAACCATTCCAACCAACATCAGGGTCGGTACTTATAAATAGTTGGTTACCCCATTCGTTAAATACACGTAATTCATATTCAGAAAAAGCACCTCCGCGCATTCTGAAAATATCATTCACATCATCTCCGTTTGGCGAAAATGCTGTGGGTGCAACTGGAGGGAATACTGGGTCATCATCACCTCCTGTAATCCATTCGTCTAACACCACAAGGTAGAGCAAAATGCTATCCACACACCCAACTTCATTCCACACAGTTAGTTTAACTGGATATATTCCTGACGTGTTAAAGACATACAACGTGTCTTCCATATAAGATGTATCAATCGTGTTAATTACCCACTGCCAAGCATTTTCGTTTGAAGATTGATTGGTTAAATTTACCACAGTACCTACTAACACAGTGTCTTGTTCGAACTCGAAGTAAGCCGTTGGAGGTAATGCTGCAGCAACTGGCAATACTAAGGTATCTGAGCAACCTTCTGCTGTTTCAACAATTAATTGCACATCATATAATCCTTCAGAAGCATACACATTGTTTGGATTTTGATTGGTAGAGGTGTTTCCATCACCAAAATCCCACTGCCAAGAAGTTATAGATGACGAGCCCGATGATTGGTCAACAAACTGAACATCTAATCCGTTGCAATTATCATGTATAAAATCTGCTATGGGCTGTGGTATAATAAAAATCGTTACGTCATCTGTTGCCGTTCCGCAACCATTGGTGTATGATAATGTAAATGTTAAATTAAGTCCTTGGTCTGATGACGAAGGAATATAACCAGTGGCTAAATCAGTGTTATTTGGGAAAAACACGCCCGAACCATTAGATGTCCAACTTAAAGTTCCGCCTCCATTTATAACGCCATCTAACATTACTGTATCTGGAAAACAACCCACAGAATTACCCAGTGCTTCAACAGTGGGGAAAGTATCGAACGTAACGATTAACGTATCGGATACTGGATTACAATCTCCATTGTTGGTAGATGTTAAATATATTTCAATAATTCCAGCGCTAACATCGGCAGCGTCTGGCGTGTATGTGGCATTCAAATCATTTACATCAGAAAATGTGCCTAGTCCGTTGGTAGTCCACTCTCCTGTGGTTGAACCTCCGCTAACACTTCCGTTTAAGCCTACATCTAAACCACCAGAGATACAAATAGATTGGTCGGGACCGGCATCTACAATAGGCGCAGGTGTTACAAAAATAAATAAGGTATCGGTTAATGTGTTACAAGCCCCTGCATTGGTAGGATTTAGATATAATTCTATTGTATCACTTAATAAGTCATTTGTACCTAATATGTACGTTGCATTTAACGTTGTTTCATCAGGTGAGAATGTTCCATCTCCGTTGGTACTCCATATCCCTGTTGTAGATATTCCCGAAACAGAACCGTTTAGAGCAACATCAAAGGCATTGTTGGCACACATGCTTACATCGCTTCCAGCATCTACCAAAGCAAAGCCATCGAATGTTACAGTTAAATCATCACTCACATCTACACAAGGAAAGGCGTCTGTAGTAGTAGCTGTAAGCGTAACAGATCCATTTGTCACGTCATTTGTGCCTGGAATATAAACAGCTCCTGTTGCCGTTATGCTGGTAAACGAGCCATCTCCTGAAGTAGTCCAAACAACGGTTGTTGCTCCTCCTGTTAGAGTTGCATCTACAATCACTGTGGCAGTTTCACAAACGGTTTGGTCATCACCCGCAAAAATGGTTGAGTTGGGTATAAAAGAAACGACAAGCGTATCAGAAACTGCATTGCAATCACCATGATCTGTTGTGGTCAGTATTAACTCTACAGAGCCTGCTGTACCATCTGCAGCACTTGGAGTATATATTGTACTTAAGCTATTTGCATCACTAAACGTACCTGTGCCTGAAGTTGTCCATACGCCTTGAGAAGCACTTCCTCCAATAACTCCAACTATTGAAATATCTCCTGTTTCACAAACCGATTGGTCGACACCAGCATCCACTGTTGGTGCAGGGGTAATGGTTAAAATCAAATCATCCGATGGATTTTGACAGCCATTGGTAGATGTTAATGTTAAAGTAACTGTACCTGCTGCAATATCTGCCGCACTTGGGGTGTAAGTCGTATTCAAATTGTTTGCGTTGGCAAAAGTTCCAGTTCCACTTGTTGTCCATACACCAGTTCCTGCACCACCAGTAACAGTACCAGATAAAACAGCATCTACATTGGCGCACACGGTTTGGTCTGCACCTGCATCTACCACTGGAATAGACGTAATGGTAATGTTTACTGTATCGCTTACCGCTAAACAATTACCATTATCAAAAGAGGTAAGTACGAGTTGAATAAACTGTGTAGAAACATCATTGGCACCAAAAGTATATGTTGCATTCAAATCGTTAGGGTTGCTAAATGTTCCATCTCCCAATGTTGTCCATTCTCCTTGGGTAGCACCACCACTAACGCTTCCAGAAAGTACTACGCTTACTTCATCTTCACACACAATTTGGTCTGAGCCTGCATCAACTATAGGTGAAGGGGTAATGGTAATGATTAACTCATCTTCCGAAAAACAAGAACCTGTAGCGGTCAAGGTAAGGGTTATCGTTCCATTTGTTATGTCATTTACTCCAGGAGTATAGGTAGCATTTAAATCCGTATCGTTAGAAAATACGCCATCGCCACTGGTAGTCCATGTGCCTGTTGTAGAAGCTCCAGAAATAGAACCGTTTAAAGCAACATCAAGGACATTATTGGCACACATGCTTACATCGCTTCCAGCATCTACTAAAGCAAAGCCTTCAAAAGTTATTACAACATCATCGCTAACGTCTGCACATGGTGAGGCATCGGTAGTAGTAACGGTTAAAGTAACGGTACCCACTATGGTATCGTTAACACCTGGTATGTAAACGGTATTCGTTGAAAACGCATCTGTAAATGTGCCATCACCACTGGTTGTCCATTGTACTTGTGTGGCTCCACCACCTACAGTAGCATTTAAAACAACATTAGCTGTTTTACAGATGGTTTGGTCTGCACCTGCATCAATAGTTGGCGAGGGCTTGAAAGTAACCGTTAAAGTATCCGAAACAGGATTACAACTTCCATTGTCCGTAGAAGTTAAAATTAAGTCCACACTTCCTGCTGTAGTATCTGCAGAGCTTGGAGTATAGGTAGTGCTTAAACTTGTATCATCTGCAAACGTACCCGACCCAGTAGTTGTCCATACACCTTGAGTAGCGCTTCCACCTATTGTTCCCGATACATTCACCACATCGGTAGCACAAACGGTTTGATCTATTCCTGCATCCACAATAGGTGCAGGGGTTATGGTTAAAATTAAATCATCCGATGGATTTTGACAGCCATTGGTAGATGTTAATGTTAAAGTAACTGTACCTGCTGCAATATCTGCCGCACTTGGGGTGTAAGTCGTATTCAAATTGTTTGCGTTGGCAAAAGTTCCTGTTCCACTTGTTGTCCATATACCAGTTCCTGCACCACCAGTAACAGTACCGTTTAAAACTGCATCAACATTGGCACATACCGTTTGGTCTAAACCTGCATCTACTACCGGAATAGAAGTAATGGTAATATTCACGGTATCGCTTACCGCTAAACAGTTGCCATTATCAAAAGAAGTAAGTACTAGTTGAACAAACTGACTAGAAACATCATTTGCCCCAAACGTATAAGTAGCGTTTAAATCGTTAGGATTGCTAAACGAACCATCTCCAAGCGTAGTCCATTCTCCTTGGGTAGCTCCACCAGAAACAGTTCCCGAAAGGAGTACACTTATTTCACTTTCACAAATAACTTGATCTGCACCAGCATCAACGATAGGTGCAGGAGTTATGGTAATAATCATTTCATCTTGTACAAAACAAGAACCTGTGGCGATTAGCGTAATAGTAACGGTTCCATTGCTTATATCATTAACTCCGGGCGTATAAGTGGCATTTAAGTCGGTATTGTCAGAAAAGGTTCCATCCCCGTTAGTACTCCAAATTCCGGTTGTTGTTGAACCGCTAACGTTTCCTGATAATATTACTGTAGAATTATTGGCACATACGGCTTGATCAACCCCTGCATCAACTACCGGAGCATCAAAATATGAAATGGTAATTTCATCAAAAACATCCATACAACCCGTTGCCGAAACAAGCACTGTAAGCGTTACACTTCCATTTGATAAATCTGCAGCAGATGGTGTGTAAATTGGATTAATGATGGTGTTATTAGAAAAACTTCCGGAACCGGTAGAAGCCCAGGCAATAGTTCCGCTACCTACCAAAGTGGATTGTAACTGGTAAACAGCATCGTTTTTACACAGTGACGTATCTCTGCCGGCATCCACAATAGGAGCGGGATTTATAGTAATAGTCATTTGGTCGCTCACAGGGTTACAACCTGTTACATTGGCTGTTAATCTAATGGTAACACTACCATTAGCAACATCCGTAGCACTTGGAGTATAAGTTGTATTTAAATTGTTAACATCTGCAAACGTACCTGTACCTGTTGAACTCCATGTGTTGGTGGCTGTTGCATCACTCACGGTTCCATTTAATATTACATCGGCATTATTAGCACATACACTTTGGTCTGCACCAGCATCAACAGTAGGAGCCGGGGTAAAGGTAAGGGTTATCTGGTCGCTCACAGGGTTACATCCTGTTAAGGTAGCGGTTAAGGTTAAAGTAACTGTTCCAGAGGTGATATCGGCTGCACTTGGGCTGTAGGTGGTACTTAAGTTGTTGGCATTAGCAAAGGTTCCTGTTCCGCTGGTTGTCCATAGGTTCGTAGTTCCTCCCACATCTACCGTGCCGTTTATGGTAGCTACGGAATTGTTGGCACAAAGAGTTTGATCAGCACCTGCATCTACGATGGGTTCATCGGTGTAGGTGATGGTTATCTGGTCGCTTACAGGGTTGCAACCCGCTAAGCTTGAAGTTAAGGTAAGGGTTACGCTTCCGGTGCTTAAATCAGTGGCTCCGGGGGTGTAGGTAGCCGTTAGACTATTGGCATCATCAAAGCTGCCATCTCCGCTTGTTGTCCATGTAGGACTGCCTGAACTTACCGTACCACTTAAAGTATAGTCGGGGTTGTTTCGACACACGCTTACATCTGCCCCTGCATTAACTATTGGTGCGGGAGTAATGGTGATGGTCATTTGGTCGCTCACAGGGTTACAGCCTGCTAAGCTCGAAGTTAGTGTTAGCGTTACGGAGCCGTTAGTTATATCTGTAGCACCCGGAGTGTAGGTGGCTGTTAGAGAAGTATTATCATCAAAAGAACCATCTCCGCTTGTTGTCCACGTAGGGCTTCCTGAGCTTATCGTGCCGCTTAGACTTACATCGGCATTATTAGCACATACACTTTGGTCTGCACCAGCATCAACAGTAGGAGCCGGGGTAAAGGTAAGGGTT
>JBKHVV010000020.1:0-27730 GCA_046569885.1 Bacteroidia bacterium | reverse complement strand
TGTACTAAAACGAATTGGGTAAGTTAAATAAAATATGGTTTTTAATTGCTACTATCACTTTATTCAAGATACTTATAGTGGTACTCTTTCCTCTAGAAATTAACACATTTGAAAATTTTGACATTGCCCGAAATTATGTTCAGCATGGAGAAATGTTCTATACGCTTGATGGTAACGTTGACTACAGTCACCAGTTTCCTTTTTATGGATGGATTTTAATTTTATTTCGCTTATTTTTTGGAGAGGCGAAACTTCCTATTGTGTTTTTTCAAATCGTTTTAAGTGGATTTTTCAGCTATGTTGTTATCGAAATTTTAAGATTTATTCGTAAAGACTGGTTTTTTAATAACTGGGTAGTTTTTTTAATTCTATCGTTATGTTTACTTCACCCTGCTTTATTGTATTATCAGCTTACAAGCACGCATCCAGTTACAATGGATGTGTTTTTATTTTCATTACTAATTTTAGTCGGTTTGCGTTGGCAAGAAAATAATTCGATAAAAAATGCTACTATTTTTTTTACGGTTATAGGCATTAGTTTGCTTGAACGATTTACGTTGATTACTGCTCTAACTCCCTTTGTTTTTTGGAGTTTAAAAAACCATAAAAAGATTCTGTCGCTTGTAGTTATAACTACGCTCAGTTTCTCATTTTTCCTTCTACCGTGGATGTATAGAAACTACGTTAAGACAGAAAAATTTGAGATGACAAGCGGAACGTGGCGCTACTTATGGGTGGGTATTCAAGAAAAAACCAATGGTACAAATACGTTGCCAAATGGCGAAAGTTATTATGAATTATTTCCAGATGAAGTAAAAATAAATTGGGGTAAAAAAAATCTTGATGAGCAGCTTGATTTTTATAAATCCGATTTTAAAAAAACAATCCATGACAACCCTTATTTATTTTTGAAAATGTGGTTTGTTAAATTAAAAAATTTCTTTCTATTCTCAAATAGTTTTGGTAATCAATCTAATGTTAACAGCTTGTTTATTGCTCTCTATAAGCTTTTCCATACAGTTACTTTAGTATTTGCTATAATTGGGTTAATAACTGCAAACAATAAGTTTAGAATATTATTCGTGGGATGTTTATTTTTGGGAATACTTCAGTCATTTTTTTACATCGAATCGAGGCATTTGGCACCTGCTTTATTTATCTTGATTATCTTTTTTGCAGAAGGACTGCTGTTCTTAAAAGAAAAATTATTCCGCTAAAATAGAATTACCCATTTGTTCTAGCAACTCTCTAGCGCGAGCAACAGAAATACGTTCACCATTGTAGTAGGCAGTAACAAAAGCATCGCCAACACCAATCAATCTAATTTCATCTTTGCGCACAGATGCTTCTTGAATGGTTTTGAATTTTCCTGTGGTGTAGCGTATTTGTCCTGTTGTTTTTATCAGTTCTGTATTTAACGGAGATAAATTAAATAACGCAGAAGGAGCAACTGGTTTTGAATACACACCAATTTGCACAGTAAAGAACAATCCTTTTATCACTTCCACTTGTTCTGCAGTGGCTGCACCTTTTACATCTTTGTAATAGGTTGCTTTTACAGGGTCGAGTTCTTTTTCTTCTAGTTTAATTTCTTGTGTTTTTTGCTCTTCAGAAACTGGCGAAGGAATATTTCTATATTGGAACAATCCATCAGGAACAACGCTTACTTCATAGCCTTTAGCGGTTACAAACACACCTTCAATTTTATATTGTTCTGTAGTGATTTTTCCTGAAGGATATAACACATAACTCACTTCTGTATTTTCTGTTGCTGTATTACTCCAAGCAAATTTTACTTGGTTATTTTCAAAACTAAATGCAGCTCCTGAAATCGTCAACGCTTGTGGTGTAAAGCCCTGTGGAATATTATCTAAAATGTATGTGCCATTTGTTGGACTTCCATTTTTAAAATTGATTCGTACTAAAACACCACCTTTATATTGTTCCACAGAGCGCATCACTCTAAAGCCCAAACCTTGTTCTGTTTGTAATTGATTAAAGTTAGTTATAGGTTCTCTTGCGGTGTCTGCATCTGTTTGTTTTACTACTTCAACTTGATTTTCTGTAACAATCTCTGTTTTAATTTCTGTATTTTTTTTCACTTCCGTTTGCTCAGATGTTTCTGTATTTGTTTTAACCTCTTTGTCATTTTGTTCAGAAATTTCAATTCTGTCATCAGCCAATTCATTTGTTTTTACACCTTGATTTTCGAGTTCTCGTGCGCGTGCAATGCTAATTTTTTCTCCATTATAAAACGCTACCACAAAGGCATCGCTATAACCATCCACTTTACGAATATCATTCTTAGCGGTGTTAGCGATATTGAATTGCGAGAAATACCCAGCCATGTAGCGAATTAAGTTACTACCTTCAATTTTTTCTCCTGAAATTGGCGCAAACCCTTTAAAAACATCATTCGGAACAGGCTTGCTAAACGCACCTATTTGCACACGATAGACTAAGCCTTCAATTGGTTTTGCATTGATTGGAATTGGCGTAACGTTTGAGTAAGCAGCTTTATTTTCGTCAATTTTTGAGAAGATGGGTTCGTCAATTTTTTCAGGAGTTTTAAATGTTTTTACATCAACGGTTTTGTATGGTTGACTTTCGATTGATGATTGACTATTGGCAATTTTTTGTTCTTTCTCTTTTTTGATTTCAGTTTTTACAACCTCTAGCTGCTTAGTTTCTTCTTGTTTGGTTTCTTGAACAACGGTTTCCTCTTGCTTGGTTTCTGTTTGTACTAAAGTTTCTTTTTCAAGAGGTGTATTATCTGATGCTTTTGCAAAAACAGCTTCAATTTTTTGTTTTTTCTCGTTGGTAATTCTACTCAAATTAATCTCAAGTTGATTGTTTTGATTGTCTACTTGAGAAGTTAATCGTTCAATATTATTTTCTAAATCGTTGATTTTATTTTGAGATAATTGCGCCTGTTCTTTTGTTTCGGCAGCTTTTTGAATTAGTTCTGCTTTTACATCTGGATTGGTTGCTACGTTTGCTTCAAACTCATATTGCTCACCTTTGTTTATAAGGTTTTGATAACGCAATTCCTCTTTCGTTAAATCAATTACCAAACGATTGAGTTCGCTTTCTAATTCATTTTTTTTATTGGATAATTCGTAGTGTTTTTTGTACAATTCTTCTGTGCGCACATCTTTGGTTTCTTCTTCATTCATTTGAGCTATCACTTCACTTTGCGCAATAGATTTGTCTTCAAGTTCTTTAATGTCATTGGCATTGTTTTTAACCATTTCGGCAAGTTGAATTTTAGTGTCTGCCTGCTTTTTTATTTGCTGCGTTACCAAAGAAATTTCTTGTTCTTCTACTTTTTCTTTTCGCATACTATCTTCAACAGTTCGTGCTTTATCGTAAAGTATTTGTGCTTCTTGTCTAAGTTCTACAGCTTTGTCAAATTGTTGAGAAGATAGCTCATTGTTATCTCGAATTTCCGCTTCTTCTTTTTGGATAATTAAATTGTCCACTAAAATTTCGTTGTATGCCTCAATAACATTGTTTTGTTTTAACACCGCAATGCTTCGCTTAATATTTGCTTGGCGATACAACTCTTTTTTCTCATCAAGATTTTTCGTTGATTCTGCTTGTTTTTCTAATCCTTTAGCTTCATCTAATAGGCGATTAATCGCTTGCTCTTCCTTTTCGGTTTCTGTTTTATATTCTTTTAATTGCGTAGAAATTTCAAAGTCATTTAAATCGTTTTTAACTGCCGTTTTATCCACTTCATTCGCTTGAATTTCGTATTCTGTTGCTTTTGAAATTTCTTGGGCAAGCGTAATTTCTTGTTCAGATTTTTTAGTGTTTAAATCTTTTAACTCCGATTGTTGTTTTTTGGTAAGTTCTACTGATTTTTCAAGCTCTGCAATTTGTCTTTCTAAATCAGATATTTCATTTATCAACGTTTGTGAATTAGCGATAGATTGCTTGGCTTTTTCATTTTTGAAATTAGAATTTTGAGCAATGAATGTAGCATCAGGTTCTTTTTCGGAAATGTCTTTTCCTTTTGCTAACTGCTCTGTATCAACTTTAGCTTCTTTAGCCAATTCTTCATATTTTGACTTTGCCAATTTCATTTGCTCAATGGCTTGCTGTTCTTCTTTGTTGGCATTGCTTAGCTTGATATTAGCAACTTCTGCAGTTGGCGATATTGTTGCTTGATAGCGTAAATTTTTAGCGTGTGCAAATAATTTTTCAGCATTTTTTTCAATAAGCGCTATTTCATTTAATTTATCTTCCGAAGCGTTATTCTCAACAAGTGCTTGCTTTGTAGCGATATTCTCAGAAACAACATGCTTCATTTCTTTTTCATGAACTTCTCTGTAATTATTAATCAGTTCATTTTCGGAAGCAATGCGTTGCTCTTTTATTTTTTGATAATTTTTCGCAGCGTTAGATTCTGCACCATCTTTTTCAGCTTGAATTTTTAGTTGCTGTTCTTCTGCTTTTAATTGATTTAACTTTTCAGTAAGCGATTGATATTTTTGCTTAAGTTGTCGTGCTTCTTCGTTTTCAAATTCAGTATTTACGGATGTTTCATTAACGTTAGTTGTTTCTTTTTTATCTTCTATTTTAGTGGTATTATCTACAACTTCCTTTGTTGTTTCTTCAGTAGATTTTATCTCGTTAGTTTTTTCCTTCTCGGTAATATTTTGTTTTTCAACTTTCGTGTTATTTTGTGTAATAGTGGTCTCTAATACGCGATTTGTTTCGCTTATCTCACGTTGAAGCTCTTGCTGTTTTGATTCAAGACGTTCTGCTTCATTTAAAATTTTTGTTCTCACCTCAACATCATCAACAGATTTCAAAGACGTTTCTAAAACATCAAGGTCTTTCTGAATTTGAGTTAGCAACTCCGTTTGAGCTTCTTTTTTAGCGTTTAATTTTTCTTCTTGAGATGTAAAATTTTTGCGTTCTATTTCATCAATCTTAGCCAACGATGTTTGATATTTTTTATCATCAGAAGTTTCTTCAATGGTTTCTAGTGCCTTTTTAGCCAACAGTTCTTTTTGCGTAGTTTGAATGGCGTCTTGACGCTTTTTATCTTCTTCCTCAAGTTGCTTCAATCTGTTTTCAATTAAGGCTCTTTCGTTGGGTGAAGCAGTGAGCGAAAGTTCTTTTTTAAGTTCTGTTTTTTCATCTTCAATTTTTTGCGACCAATTTTTATTTACCGATAATTCAACCTCAGCATTTTGAGATTTATTAAGTGCCTCTTCATAATTTTTATACTCCGAATCTGCTTTTTTTATGGAGTTCGTTACCGCAACGTATCTATTTTCTTCAAGCTTTTTATTCTCCTCAAGTTTTACAGTTCTTTCATTAAATAATTCTTGTGCTTTGTTGGTTAAATCTTGCTTGATTTTTGGGTCTTGTTCTTGGTCTGATTGATATTTAAGAGCAGAGATGTCTTTTTCTAAAACAGCGATGTATTTTTTATTCACATCATATTTTGCCACTAGTTTTTCTTCTTCAGTTGGCAACGATTCTGTTTTTTCAAGTTCTACCTTTAGCTGCTCGTAAGTCTGGTTAGAAACTATATTTTCTGACTTATTTTCTCTTGGTTTGGTTTTAGCTTCTGCCAATTGTTGGTTAGCTGTTGTAAATTCTTGCTCAAATGTGTTTCTATATTCCGAGAGTTCATCTTTTTTAACTTCTATGGCTTTTTTTACAATTTCTGATTTCGCATCCTGAAGCTTTGTATCAACAATAAAATTATCACCATCTACTTGTTTTATGGCGTCTGTAATTAACGTTACTTTATTGCTTATTTCAAATTCACTAGAAATAGGCGCAATACTTATTTTTTGAGCATTCGCTTTATGTTTTTCAAACGACAGTGATTTTTCAAACTGCAAATAATCGTTAAGTTCTGTTTGCTCTTTCTGTTTTGAATTTTTATCAGCTTCGAGTTGTTTTATTTTTTGAGCAATCGCTGCTTTTTCAAGTTCATCTTCAGAAGATGCCATTTTTTGCTTCAATTTTGAAATATCGGCATCTATGGTGGCGATATAATTTTTATTTATCTCCTGAAGTTTTGCAATCGTTTGTGTGTTTAGTACTTCGTTGGTAATTGTTGATTGATATTGCTCATCTAGCGAAGTGTAGGCTTCTTCAGAAGTATCTGCGTCAAGATTTTTTTGTGTAAGTGCCAACAACTCGTTGTTTTGTTGTTTTAGCTCACTTTCTTTCTCCGTTCGCTTCGTTTTTAAATCTTTTAAGTCTTTTTCCAAGTGCTTTTTTTCATCACTATTTGCCAATGAAATTTTGTTCTGAATAGCCAAAATGTCCTTGTCTATGGTCTTTACATAATTTTCATTTATCGTTTTTTGAGTTGTTAGTTTTTGTTTTTGGTCAGAAATTTGGTTGGTGTTATTCAAATCATTTTCAAAATTTTTATATTTCTCTTCGGCAAGAATAGACTTGGTTTTGGTTTCCGATTTTAATCCTTCAGGGAGCTTATCAATTTTTACATCTTTCGTTTCAAAAACTATATTTTCTGTGCGTTGTGTAATTTTTTGGTGCTCTTCTGTGGTATAATTTTTTGTTACAGATGATTCATCTACGCCCTCAAAAGCATTGGTTAATTCATCTTTTTGAATGTTCATTAACTCAACCTGTTTCTTAGCAAAATCAACATCTTCACGATATTCTTTTACTTTTTTCTCGTTGGTTTTTAGCACTTCGTTTGCTTCATCAATTTGCAGTTGAATTACTTCTTGTTGAGATTTTTTTGCTTCTACTTTTCGTTTTTCTAATTCAGAAATTTCTTCTTTTATATCTTTCTCATTTTGCTCTGCTTTGGTAAGTTTATTCTCTAGCGTTTTTAAGTCGAGTTCTTTTTCTTCCACTTGCTTTTCTATCACTTGAGATATATCTTCAACCTTGTTAACTTCTGTGTCAGTGTTTTTTGCAACTACTTGTAAATTTCTCAGTTTGTCTACCGCTTCTTCCTTTTTATTTTCTTTTATATCGGTTTTAACTTCACTGGCAATTTGGTCAACACGTTGTATATTTTGCTTTGTTGACTGCAATGATTTTTCAATATTTTTTGCATACTCAATGGCTAAATACGCTTGCTGAGAAGCAATTTTTGCCTTTATTCTTGCTTCGTTGGCTTCTTCTTGAAGGCTGCGTCTTTTTTCTACATCCGTTTCTGTATTTGCCTTATTCAATAAGTCGTCAGAGATATTTCTAAAATTTTCTGCTTCCTGACTTTTTTCATCAGCTATTTCGTATGCTTTTTCAATTATGGTTTCTTTTTTCTGAGCATTCGATTTAACTCTACTTACAATTTCATCAACAATTTTTGTGAGTTCATCGTCATTCGCTTTGTTTAAATCAACACCCATTTGAGCAAACATATCGTCTTTTTCTGCGCTTTTAAAGATGCTTTCATCAAACATTTCAGCGTTTTCTTCTAAGTCAGAAATTTCTAAAAACATGTTTGCCATCAACTCTTCAGAATTGTCAATTTGTTCATCAAACAAATTGCGAACTACAAGCATTTCATCTCCATCAATTTCTTGAAGTATCAATTCTTGTTTAATCATCATTGCCGAAGAACTTGGCACTTCTACTTGAGCAGCATACAGTCTTTGGTTGCCTTCTAACTCTACATAATAATTAAAATTTCCTGTTTTAGGAATCTTTATCATATAAGCACCTGTGTTGGCTTGCGAGTTGTATAATCCAATGATGTTTTTGCTGTTGTCTTCTACTTTTATTGATATCGCTAAATTGTTTCCTATTTCGTTTTTGAACGTACCAACTATGTAAATATTTGTAAAAGGAATGGTTTGATTGCGGATATTATAAACATCATAATAACCACCTTTTGAAGCACGATTGGAAGAGAAATAAGCATATTCGCCAGATTCATCAACCAAGTATAAAATATCATCGGCAGGTGTGTTAATTTTAAAATCAAGATTAACTGGTTTGCTAAATGTTTTGGTTGAAGGATTGTACGTTGATTTAAAAATATCGTAACCACCCATCGTGTTGTGACCTTTCGAAGCAAAATAAAACGTCTTTCCATCTGAATGAAGAAAGCCAAAGTTGTCATCAAACTCAGTATTTATTTCCTTTGGTAATTTTACAGGTTCAGAGAGCGTTCCCGATGAACGCTCTCTCATGTAAATATCTAAACCTGTACCTTCAACTTCTCCATAACTTGAATAAAAAATGGGCGCTTTTGGATTGTTGGGAAAATACACGATAGCTCTGTAGCCTTTCTTCTTATCAATTTTCGATTGAAATTCTTCTGTAGTTAATAGTTTACCTCCTATTTTAGTCAAATCGTACGAGTACTGAATTTTATCTTCGGGCGATTGTTTTTTGGATAAAACAATAATTTCGGAAAAGTTTTTTAAAAGCTCCTTACCGTTGGCACACGAACGAATTTCGTGACTAATATTATACTTTTCTATATCTTTTTCAGAAGACAAAACTTTATATGTTTCAAACTGATTGATGGCTTGAGTAAAGCGAAAACTCATTTGATAGGCTTTCCCCAAAAAATAATACGCTAATGGGTCAATACTTGGGCTTTGAGCAGCATATTGAAGGTATTTCAGTGCTTTCGTTTTGTCTTGGTCAGTGTATGTCAAACACGCGCCATACTTGAAGTTGTATTCGTGATTCTGTTGGTCTAAACTTAAAAAATGGAGAAAGTGTGGAGCCGCTTCTATATATTTTTCATCGGCAAAAAGTTTTTCGGCATATTTTCTTCTTTCATCATCTGTTTTGAATTGTTGGGCATAAGCCATTTTGGGTATGCTCGAAAGAAGCAGGACACTTAGAAGAATATTTTTAATGTTGTGTAACAAAACTATAGAACTTACTTATTGTTTTTCGACCAAAGCCTAAGTTCCATTTTATTTTCTTGTTTTCGTAATAGCCTATAAATATTTTTGCGATGAGTAAGTATCAATAAAATAGAAACTGCCGTGGCGAAGTACTGTAATGATGCTGATTGTTCCTTAAATCCATAAATTAAAATGAACGGAAAAAATGCTGCGGTAACTATGGCACCTAACGAAACATACTTGCTCACTACAAACACTACTAAAAAAACGATGAAAGCCACTACCGCTGCCTCAAAATGTAGCGCCAGTATTATCCCTAAAAGAGTTGCTACGCCTTTACCGCCTTTAAACCTAACATAAACAGGAAAAATATGCCCAATAACTGCTAAAACGCCTAAAGCTATTTTAAAGTTAATGTATTGGTCGCTATCCAACTCGTAGGGTGAAAGAGAGCCAAACATTCTAACGGCTAACCAACCCTTAAAAACATCGAAAAAGAGTACTGGAATACCTGCTTTTTTTCCGAGTATTCTAAACGTGTTGGTGGCACCAGCATTTTTGCTTCCATGCTCACGCACATCTACCCCAAAAAACCAACGACCCACCCACACAGCAGATGGGATGGATCCTAATAAATATGCTCCAACTAACAGTAAAGCTAAGTATATGTTTTCCATTTTATGTTATCCTATTCTAAGCTATTTAAATATAAACTTACTTTTGTTTTTGAACTTAATATAAACTGAAAATCTTCCTGTCCTTTAGAACCTTTATACTTGGTTTTATCGGCTTTGGTTTCCATAATTATAGAATTAAACTCTTCATTGGTGGAATATACCTGCATTAAGCCCTTTTTGTATTGGAAGAAATAATAGTTGTTTTCATCCAATTTTAGATACATCGTTATTTCATCTCCAGTGCGTGTTTTCTTAACTTCTACAATACCGCTAACATATTTATAAATTTGCTCGCTAAGAATGTTCCCTATACCTATATTCCCTACGCTTCTATACGACTGGTTTTGCTTATCCCACACAAATTTTACATCTGCTAAAAAGAGTGATTTTTTAAGCTCATCAGGCATCTTTTTAATCTCACCTTTCAAGTTTAGTTCTGATATTATTTCATCTGCTTTTTGTAGTCCAAGTATTTCACGAAGCGTTTTTTCGTAAGCCGAACGTCCAAAATCAACAGACAACAATCCTTTAAACCCTCCAATTTGCTTAGCCATTTTCTCTAATGCAGCATCGTTAAACGGAAAATTAATTGGTACACTAACGGTTGCATTGATAATTTGCTTGCTGTTATCATACTTCAACTCGCCATAAGGTGTAAATTGAACTTGACCTAAGTCTGCGCCAAAATTCATTTTTCCATTTCCTTTTATCTGGCAATTTTCTGCATGAATACTCACAAAATTACCAGGTAATGAATTTTCGCGCAATTTTTCTTTGTTAGAAATTTGATACTCGCGTGTTGCTTTATTAAAGAACAAGAAACCATCTGCCGAAATAATGTCAACGTGTGTTGGCCCTGTTTTTAAAGACAAGAATGTTGGATAAATTGATATCGAATCTGTGTTTAACGTAACACCCGCGCCCAGTGGGTTTCCAAATTCATCGGTCAGGTTGCCCGAAACAGGTATGAAAATTTCGTCAGGGTCAACGGCTGCGGTAAATTTCATCCAGTTTTTAGGTAAAAATGAGCAATTGTGTGCAATGCGTGTTTGCCCATTGTATGTCATTCCTTTTTGGTCTGCTCTTAAATAAACCTCGCCATAATAATCGAAGTTAGGACTAAGTTTAAATTTGTCTGTTTCTAAAATATTTCCTTTTGCAGAAGTTGTAAATGTGGTGTCTGGTGTGATGCTGGCAAAATAAATTTCTTGCTCACGTTTGTTCTCATCTATGTATTTGTAATAACCAGATGCAAAGTATTTAAGTCTTGAGCTGATGGTAACATCTGCTTTATACATCAAGTGATATTTGGTGATGTAGTTTGCCAATATTTCTGCGTTTTCAAACTTCTGCATTTCGGCATTTTTCTTAACATTTACTTTTCCATCAATTGGTGTAACACGAGCATCGGCAACGGTTATGAACTTAACCTCTTCGCAATTAATTTCTTTTGTTTTTAAATTGTAGTTTGCTTTTGGCGACCTAAATGCCAACGAGTCTTGCTCAGGATGTATCGAGTAGAAATTTGGTTTTTCAATATCCAAATCACTATCAATGGTAACGTCTGCCGCAGAATTTAATTCCAATTTTTCTTCATCCATAAACCACTTGAACTCGTCAAGGTAACATATATATTGATTTTCTGGAAACTCAATAGGGTCTTGAGTTCCATTGGCTTTAAATTCTCCAAAGCGTTTATCAAAATCAATATGACTGGCAACGTTGTTTACATTAAACGACAAGCCACCTCCTTCTGTATTGATAAGTGAAAACGCAGCAGTATCAGCATCTATGGTGCGGAACTTATATTTGAATTTTTCTGAAAGCAACTCGGCTTTATTAAACGCCATGGTTCCTGCGCCTGTCATGCCAGTTTTAGAGAGGGTAAGTTCTCCTCGCAAGGTGGCGCCACCGTCCATAAAATCAAGTTCTTTTTTGATGGAACTTGCCGTTAAAATATCTTTGTATGGGCGATAGTTTATTCTTACGTTTTCGCCTTTAACATCGGGCACTTCAGGAGATGTTTTTTGTCCTTTGTTTTTGAATTCTTCAGCAATGGCTACAATAGACTCGGGCAAAAATGTCATGTCTTTTGAGTTGGCATAAGCGGTAAGAAAATTTATTTCTCCGTTACCTTTTAAGCCTTCGTGACTTAGTCTAATATCGTTGCTATAGGTCGCTTTTCCTCCATAAATTTTATATCCTTCGGCAGGAGATTTTTTTTCAAAGCCTAATGAATAATCATTCTGAATAGTGAGTGCCTCTTCTATGTTTGGAAAAATTCCTGCTGAAATTAACGTTCCGGGGAAGTTCAGTGCTTCATCTTTAAAATTGTCCAAACTATCCATCTCAAATTTGTTTACGATAAACTTAAACTCGCTTCTTTCATAGGCACCATCTTGAATGGATTTATCATCGTAGTAAACATAAGCTTCTTTGTCTGACTTAAAAATTGGATATTGGTGTTTGGTAGTGTCTTTACTTGATTTATTGTTCATATCTTCAATGTAAATAACGCCTTGCACTTCTTCTATTTTTGATAATAAGCGCAAAGGTGCCGAACCATCTTTCTTTTGTGTGGGTCGCAATCTGATAGAATCACAAGCGGGAACATCAATTATAAATTCTTTGTAATCGAAGTAAAAATCTTTTCCAAAAAATTCTGATCTACCTGCATTAACAATGCCATTGAATAGCATGTTTCTATTTTTCTGCACGATTAATTCTTGATTTTCGGGATATATTTTTACAAATTGAGCATCGCTAAGTGTAATGCGCTTCACCCCGCGAATTTTCATATCCATGTTGCCTAAGTCAATCACAGCATTTTGCCCATCGTTAATGTCAGATTCGATTTGAATAACATCGTAGTCTTTTTTGTTTACGCGTTGAAGAATATAATTACCCAACCTTGAGCGCGTAGTAATCATTCTAGATTCTATGTTGTAACTGATAAATCCATCGTTACTTAAGTTTATTGCTAAGAGTAAAACATCTTCTTCGGTTGCTTTTGATGCTGAGGCAAATTGCGCTAAAGTAAACGTGTTGGTGTCTAATTGTGTTTGAAGATTATTCAACACAATAAGCGGATTATAATTGGTAGATGTTAGCGCATCGTATCTTCGTTTTTCGAAATACATATCCGACTCAAAACGTCCTTTTTTATTGGTATTTCCGAATAATGGTCCAAAATTCAAATAGGGTAAATCGCGTTTCCATGAAACAGATTCGAAATGCATATCCAAATTATGATATGTGTTTAAAAATGGACTCAATCCAACGCCTTCATTTTCTCTAATAAGTGTAACCGTATTGTCTTTGTGTATGTACGAAAAATTTATGCCTGGATGAAAAAGACTATCCTTATACAAACCAAACAACACTTGAGCATTAAGACTATTTATTTTTTCATCGGTGATGGTAAATGTGAGCGAGCTGGCTTGTAAAAAAGGCATTTTATCTCGGTAAAAAATAATTTTTGCTAATTCATTTGGCTCACCACGACCTACAAGATTTGCGCCTTCCAACGTAAAACCGCCATCGTAATCTACATCAGGAAAAATATTTTTAATTACCAATCGCTTGCTATACGATGTAAATTGAGGATAAATAGGTGCACTGTTGCTTCGTTGAGTGAGTACTTTTTCCGTTAATTGCCCTAAAACTGGTTTAATAAAATAAGGAGAATACAGTTCTACCGAATCAGCATTAAAGCCCGCACTTTTCATATTTATTCTGTAATCTTCTATGAGTGCAAAAAGTTTATTTGGATCAACATTGGCACGTTCCCATGTTAATTTACCACCTTCTCCAATCCACGAATTGGTGAGTGGATAATACACGCCTTTTGTGCCAATAATTATAGAGCTATCGCCTTTTGAAAAACATTTTAAATCCAATTTATCAAATCGAATAATGGGTACTTTTTCAAAATCAAATTCATAATTAGCAGAACTCGATTGCCACGTGGTAGATGACGATTGATAAATAATTTTGTCTTTAAACAAAAGGGCGCTGCCTAAAAGATATTCGGAAAAATCCTTTTTGTTTTTCCCGTTGGCTACTTGCTCCAATGTTTTATGCCAAGATTTAAAACTGGTTAATGATTGACGAGATTCTACGGCAATTTTTACACTCAATAAATAATTTTTAAACTCCGGATAAGCGTTCATTCTTTTAGTAACCAAAAGTTGAGAGGTGAGATAGACCAATTTCTTTTTTTCATCATCAAATTGAGGTGTGTTCCACACTAAAGTAAATTCTTCCATAAATTCTTTAGCGTCTTTTTTATCAACAGTAGCAAGCCATCCTTGCGCTTCTTTCAAATACTCAACGGGGTGAGCAGAAAACTCAACTTGAGCTTTTAAAAAATTCGCAAAAACTATAAAAATGGAAATGAAAAAAATTCTCTTCATGCGCTTATTAATTCTTTATAAAGTGCAATATGCACCATGTGTTTTTACTATTCTCACTTACTAATTTCAGATTATATTTTTCTGCTTCAGAAACAAGTTGAGCGGCATCTGTAACATAAAATCCACTCAACAATAAATGTGCATTTTGTTTCATGGATGCTGTATAAAATATAATATCCTGAAGTAAAATATTTCTGTTGATGTTAGCCAAAACCACATCATAATTATTTTTTTTATCTTTTATCAATGATCCATTTCCTAAAAAAACATTCATGTTTGAAACATCATTGTTTTTTGCATTTTCAATCGCATTATGATACGCCCATTCTTCAACATCAATCGCGTCACAATAATTAGCACCTTTTTTGCACGCGAGAATTGCCAAAATGCCTGTGCCACTACCCATGTCAAGCACTACTTTTTTATCAAAATTCATCAGCAACATTTCTTGCATTATCAAATAAGTCGTTTCGTGATGACCTGTTCCGAAAGACATTTTTGGGTCAATCAAAATTTCATAGTCAAAGTGTTTATCAACCCTATGAAAGGGCGCTTTTACCACACATTTATCATCAATTATAATTGGTTGAATGTTAGACTCCCAAATTTCATTCCAATTTTTATCTTCTATGATGTTTAGCTCAAAATCGTACTCTACTTCCAACTCATCAATTTTATAAAATGCCTCTTGAAGCGATGACTCGTTAAACTTTTCGGTTGGAATGTATGCTTTCAATCCTTTTTCTTCTTCGGTAAAACTATCAAAACCAACTTCACCAAGCTCGTAGAGTAAAATTTCGCGCGCAGGTAAAATAGGATTTAACGATATGTTTACTTCTGTGTATTCCATCAAATTTTTGAGGCAATGTCAATCAATTTCAAAAAATCATCATATATCAACGATGCACCACCAATCAAGCCACCATCAACATCTGCGCAAGAAAATAATTCTTCTGCGTTAGATGGTTTACAACTTCCACCATATAATATTTTGATGTCGTTCGCTGTATCTAAACCTTTATTTTCTGCAATAAAATTTCTTACAAAATGATGCATTTCTTGCGCTTGTGCAGAAGTAGCTGTTTTTCCTGTACCTATTGCCCACACTGGTTCGTAAGCCAATATTAATTTTGAAATCTCATTTGGAGAAAGATGAAATAATGCTTTGGTTAGTTGATTTAACACTACTTGATGATGGCGATTTTTTTCTCGGTCTTCTAACTTTTCCCCGAAACAAAAAACAGGCGTTATGTTGTGAGCTAATAGCGCATCTACTTTTTTAGAAAGTTCTTTATCACTTTCCTTGAAATATTCTCTACGCTCAGAGTGCCCAACCAAACAATATTTGACACCTAATGACGACAGCATTTCGGCAGAAATTTCTCCGGTAAATGCACCATTTTTTTCGTAATAACAATTTTGTGCACCAACATTAATCTCGCTGTCACTCATCTGCATTAAATAAACAGATGGTGGAAATATTATGGCCTCTGTGTTAAAGGGAAACTTCGTTTGCTTAAATCTATTAAACAAAGAAAACGCCTCATTTTTATTGAGGTTCATTTTCCAATTTCCTGCAACTATTTTTCTTCTCATCAATTCAGAATTTTTTCAAATTCATTGGCACTTGGCAAGCCTTTATCGCTCCACATATTTAAAACTGTTCCGCCTTTTATCAGCATCACACCTGGGTTTGCGCGCACCATCGCCTTTAAAATTTTATCATCTGCGCCAGTAATTGGATAGTTGATGTTGTTCTGTTTTGAAAACTGCTTAATAGCGTTGACGGTGTTGGTAACTCCATACATTTCCGCTCCTTTTTTAAGCGCTATTTGATGAATTTCATTCAACTTTATAAACGCAGAAGTATTGGTTTTATTCAAGTTCCAAGCAACAACTAAAATCACATAATTTTCAGAATGCAGTACTTTTTGGAAAATTTCTAAATCGGTAAATTCCATTTCACCTTCTGAGATTGGCGGCTCGTAACCATCGCTAATTTTTATGCTTGGTCCATCGTAAGAAACATTTTCATAAGTGTTTTTAAAATGCTCGTCAGAATACAATTTATAATCTAAATAATCGCTTGAATGAACAATCGTATCTTTTTGCGTTTTCAGGTTTTTAAAGGTATATAAAATGGCATGTTTGGGTGCTTCTAAACCTAATTCTTCTGCCGATTTCATTTGCTCTACTAAGTTTTTGCCAACGGCATACGGACGAAAATCTTTTATTGGTAAAAAATTTAACGTATAGATAGAAAAGACCAATGTTGTGATAAGGCTTATTGAAATAATGATGGTGTTTTTCATCAACTCTTTTTTTGCTATTCTAGTTACAAGCAAATGCGCAACCATAAGCACGGCTGCAAAATAAGCTGGAAACATCCACCCAAACAATCCGCCTGAAAATGCCGCAATGCCAACTAACGATGCAGGTAAAATAATGATGTCGTCTTTAGTAGTATTGAGTTTTATTTTTGATGAAAATGCAAACATTAACAGAACATAAAAAAACAGAGTCGCATCTTTATAAAAAGACTCCCAAGGCGTTAATGAACGACCGATTGAACCTCTTAATGCATCGCCAAAGCAACCACAATCTGTTACACACATTTGCGTAAATTCTTTGCCTTCTTTCATTGCCAACATTTGCGCATCATTACACGATGCGGTGAAATAAGTCAACCATCCAAAAAATATGGTCATCAACAACAATTTTAGTGTAACCAATCGTGTGTAAACACCAAAGAGGATAAATAATCCAAGCACAACTTCAACTACAGAAACGATGATGGAAATTAGTAAAGAATAATCGTAAAAATATGTCCAAAAATTTGCCATAGAACCTAAGGCGTTAGGCTCAAAGTATTCTTCTAATTTGTAAGAAAAACCAAGTGTATCGTTGGCTTTAATTAAGCCCGAAACAACAAACAACGAACCAACAATAATTCGAGATAAGTAAATGGCTGTTTGAGCACCTACTTTACCCAACAACAGCAATAATCCAAGAAGAAGAGAACCTCCAGTCATCAACCAATAAACGTTAAATTCATCTACTACAAAAGGTTTTATTTGTGCTAAAACAATTAGTGAAATCGCTATAACAATGTACAGTATAGCGAAAATTTTTGCTTTGGTGCTTTCTGGTTTCATGTGTTTATTTTTTAATTTTCGGATAAAAGTATAAGTGCAAAAATGGAGTAGTTGATCATATCCATATAATTGGCATCAATACCTTCGGATATAATAGTTCTTCCATTGTTGTCTTCAATTTGTTTTACGCGCAACAATTTCATTAAAATCAAATCGGTAAGTGAAGAAACGCGCATATCTCGCCATGCTTCGCCATAGTCATGATTTTTACTTTCCATCAATAATTTTGTTTTAGCAAGCACTTGGTCGTAGAGTTTTATCACTTCAATAGAGTCCAATTCCAAACGTTCATCGTCTGCTAGTTCAAGTTGAATTAACGCCATGGCACAGTAATTAATTATGCCCACAAATTCATTTTCAATGGCTTCTCCAACCTTGTTTTCACCGGTTTTTTGTATCGTTCTTACGCGATTAGCTTTTATAAAAATTTGGTCGGTTAAGGAGCTTGTTCTCAATATTCTCCAAGCCGTTCCGTAGTCTTGATTTTTCTTTAAAAATATATCCCGACAATTATTTATAACTTTATCGTATTGTTTTAGTGTTTTACTCATTACCGTTTAAGCTAAAATTTAAAGCGTGAAAGATACGAACTACACCATAAATTGCAAAGGCAAACTTATAAACATTGATGTGCCGAAAATTATGGCTATCATTAACGTCACGCCCGACTCATTTTATGATGGGGGCAAAATAAAATCTGATTTAGAATTGCTTAAACTTACTGAAAAACATCTAAACGAAGGTGCTGATTTTTTAGATGTTGGTGGTTATTCATCACGTCCAAACGCAGAAAATATAAGTGTTGAAGAAGAAAAAAAACGCGTTTTGCCTGCCATTGAGGTAATTTTAAAACAATTCCCAGAAACGTTAATTTCAATAGATACCTTTAGAAGTGAAATAGCCGATGAAGCCATTAAACTTGGTGCGTGTATGGTAAACGATATTTCTGCCTTTGAGTTAGATGAAAAAATGCCCGAAATTGTAAAAAAACATCACGTGCCTTACATCATTATGCACATGAAGGGAAATCCTAGAAATATGCAAAAAATGGCGAATTATGACAATATTTTGACAGAAATCACGCATTTTTTATCAAAAAAAGTGGCTTTTTTACAAAAAAATGGAATTAGCGATATTATCATTGACCCAGGTTTTGGATTTGGAAAAACCATCGAACATAATTATACCATTTTAAAACATTTGGAACACTTTCAACTTTTCAATTTACCAACTTTATGCGGATTTTCTCGAAAGTCGATGATTTGGAAGCCTTTGAACATTACTCCTGAAGAAGCTTTAAATGGAACTACCGTACTGAATACCATAGCATTGTTTAAAGGATGTAACATCTTACGTGTGCATGACGTTAAAGGGGCGTACGAGGCTATTCAATTGACACAAATGTTAAAATAATGGCGCGTATTTTGCATTGTCTATAAAAAGCCATTAGTTTTAGCAACCGAAATATTATTAGTTGAATAAATATTTACACATAATCACAAGCATTTTTCTACTTCTTGGAGTAGCGTCAACGGCATTGTCACAGCAAGGTGTTGACCCTAACTTGGGTAAATATTATTACAACAAAGGCAACTATCCAGAAGCTATAAAAATATTAAGTCAAGCACGAAAAACATCTCCCAACGATGTAGTGGTAAATACTTATTTAGGACTTAGTTTTCTCCACTCGGAAATAGAGCCTAAAAAAGCATTAGATTATTTACGATTGGCTTACGACAGCTCAAAAAATAAAGGTGATTTGCCCTATTACTTAGGTAAAGCGTTAATGCACCACCTAAAATATGACGAAGCAATTATATATTTTAACGAGTATAAAAAACCTAAATTCAAAGAACAAGTTTGCTTAGAAATAAAAAAATGTGAGTTGGCTGCTGAGCTTGTAAAAAACAAAAAAGATGTTAAAATAGTTAATTTAGGAAGCACGGTTAATACAGGATTTCCAGATTATTATCCTTATTTCTACGAAGCAGACTCAACCCTGTTTTTCACTTCTAGAAGATCAAAGAAAGGCACAGCAATAGAATTTGACGGACTATATCAAGCAGACATTTTCAGTTGCAAATTGGTTGGAGAAGAAGTACAAAACCTTCAAGAAGTAAAAAAATTAAACACTACACTTGATGACCAAATGGCTGGGTTAGGCAAAAATAAAGAAGCCTACGTATATATAGACCACATCGAGACATATGGTGATATATTAAAATTTACCATACGTGAAGATTTTAATTACAGACAAATAAAGGAATTTGTCCTATTTACAGACCCCAAAGAAATTTTTACTACCGTTTACTTTAATGCAAATGAAACTAAGATGTTTTACACTTCTAATGGAAAACAAAACAAAAAAGATTTCGATATTTTTTATTGCGAAAAAATTTCTGCAACAGAGTGGTCTTTGCCGGTAAATATAAACATCAATACGCCTTTTGATGAAGGATTTCCTTTTCTTTCTCCAGATGAAAAAACCTTGTATTTCTGCTCTAACGGCTTACCAGGTATGGGCGGATTTGATTTGTATAAGTCTGTTTGGAATGAAGAAGCAAAATTATGGGGTACACCCGAAAATCTAGGCTATCCAATAAATACTCCATCTGATGAAAAATTTATTTGGTTTACCTCAAATATGAAAACGGCTTTCATTTCAGGCTATCGAGAAGAAGGTTTTGGTTTTTCGGATATTTATAAAGTTATTTTCAAGTAAACTCTTTGCTTGAAATTGTATCTTTACAAAAAAACACCACTTATTAAATGAATTTAAAAATTACACGCCCCGTTGCATTTTTCGATTTAGAAACAACAGGAGTAAACATCGCCACAGACCGTATTGTAGAAATTTCCATTCTAAAAGTTCATCCAAACGGCAATAAAGATTCTCTCACAAGACGCATCAATCCTACCATTCCTATTCCGATCCAAGCTTCAGAAGTTCATGGAATTTACGATATCGATGTGGTCGATTGCCCCAAATTTCCTGAAGTTGCAAGTGAAATTTTAAACTTTATTTCTGATAGCGACTTAGCTGGATACAACTCCAACAAATTTGACATTCCTCTTTTAGTAGAAGAATTTTTGCGCGCAAAAATTGAGGTTGATTTTTCTGATAAAAAATTTATTGACGTGCAAAACATTTTTCACAAAATGGAACAACGAACGTTAGTAGCTGCTTACAAGTTTTATTGCAACAAAGAGTTAGACAATGCTCACAGTGCAGAAGCTGATATTCTTGCAACTTACGAAGTGTTAGAAGCTCAACTTGAAAAGTACAAAGAACTTGAGCCAACTACCGATTTTCTTCATCAATTTACCTTTAACGGAAATAAAAATGTTGACTTTGCAAGTAGAATTATTTACAATGAAAAGGGTGAAGAAACATTTAATTTTGGCAAACATAAAGGCAGAACGGTTGCGGAAATTTTCAAAAAAGAACCCAGTTACTACTCGTGGATGATGCAAGGAGATTTTCCTTTACACACCAAGCACATTATTACAAAAATTAAAGACAGAGTTAATTAACTAATTGACAATTTAGCAATGCAACAATTTTAAAATAACTTTAAACATTCAACCTTTAACTTTTAACGTTCGACTTTTAAAAATGAAAATAATCTGTATTGGTAGAAACTACGTAAATCATGCGAAAGAATTAGGAAACGCAATTCCTACAGAGCCTGTGTTTTTTATGAAACCAGATACCGCTCTTTTAAAAGAAGGCGATTTTTATCATCCCGATTTTTCAAACGATATTCATCACGAAATTGAAATTGTTGTTCGCATAAATAAAGTGGGGAAAAACATCGAAGAACAATTTGCGCATAAATATTACAACGAAATTTCTTTAGGCATTGATTTTACCGCACGCGACCTTCAAGAAAAATGCAAAGAAAAAGGCTTGCCTTGGGAAAAAGCAAAAGCATTCGACAACTCTGCGCCTATTTCAAATACGTGGCTAAATGTAGGCGACCTTAAACTTGAAACTTTAAACTTTAAACTTCTGAAAAATGGAACAGAAGTTCAAACGGGCAACACGTCTGATATGATTTTTTCTGTTGACAAACTAATTGCCTACGTTTCAAAATTTGTAACACTAAAAGTAGGCGATTTAATCTTTACGGGAACACCAGAAGGTGTCGGAAAAGTCTCTGTTGGTGACCATTTGGAAGGTTTTGTTGAAGAAAAAAAAATACTAGATTTTAGGGTTAAATAATCTTGTCTGTAACTAAAATCACCTTTACATTTTTTATTTGTTGTTTTCTTTGCATTCGTAATTTTAAAAAGCAAACTATATGGGTATTTTAGACAGTTTATTCGGACCAAAAGTAGATTTATCGGCAATAAAAAAACAAGGAGCCATTATTCTTGATGTGCGTTCTACAGGCGAATATCAATCGGGACATGGAATAGATAGTATTAACATTCCGTTAGACCAAATCCACAGTAAAATTGATAAACTAAAGGGTTATAACAAACCTATTTTAACTTGTTGCGCATCTGGTATGCGAAGCGGAAGTGCCGCTTCAATTCTTAAAAATCATGGTATTGAAGCCTACAACGCTGGTAGTTGGTCAAGCGCAGATAGATTATAAAGAAAACTATTCTACCTTCAGTATTTTTCTAATTTCTATAGCGCCTTTGTCGCTTTTGAAAATCAGAAAATAAATTCCTCCATCCAAAGTGTACGTATCAAAGCCAGAAACTTCTTGAGATGGGTTGTTTTGAGATAAAATTGTTTTTCCATAAACATTAACCAACTCTAATGTTGTTCTCGGAGGATGATTTACAACAATGAAATCACTAAACGGAACGGGAAAAACAGATACCGCAATGCTTTCTTGATTATCTATACTAAGTGTTGATGCGGTAAAGGAGCCCGTCATTCCACCATGAAATGAACATTCGTAAGTATAATTTCCTGCTACTGTAACGGTATATTCAAATGTGTCTCCAGCACCAGAGAATGTATGATTCCAAGTTGCAGCACCTGAAGGAACAGATGTTGAAGTAGTAGTATGTGAGCCTCCGTTCAACGTCCAACGAATGATATCTCCTACTTGCACCGTGGTGATAGAACTCGGTGAAAAATTATTGCTGTTAACGCCAATTTCATGCGTAGCTGCATAAACGCTAAATAAAAACAGTGAGAATAAAAGAGAAATGGAAAATGTTTTCATGTTTATAAGTGTTTTGTTTTGAGAAAGGTAAAAAATATTTTGTATGTGTTAAAATTTTTCTAAAAAATTCTATCCTAATTTTCTATTCTATTTTAGGTTTCTTGATGGTAAATACTCTGGAAATATTAAATCCAAAATGAATATCACCATTAAGCCAATCTCCTGTTGTTTCTGTAATAAAGGCTTTATCCAACATAGACATTGAATTGGTAAAATGAAGTTGAAAAACATGTCCTCCAGTTTCAATATCAAAACCAACAGATAAGGAATTGGTATAACGAGCATCTAATTGATTGGGAAGTATGTAAAAATATTCTGCATTTAGTGAAACACGTCTTGAAAGTCTTATTCTACCGGCAATTGCTCCACCATAAACGGTGTTTTTTTCTGCGCGCGTTTGCACAAAATTGCGGTGAACAATGGTTGGCAAAATTTCTAGAGTAAATGCATCGCTAAACTTTCTCCCAATTATCATTTGATGAAGATAATTGATTCTCATATCGGGAGTGTACTCGAAAAGTGTGTTATCAAACCTAAACGTGCTATACGACATGCTTGAATACCACAGCACAGAAAGTGGCATTTTATTAGAACTCTGCGTTTGCCATAACAGGCGGTATTTTATAGAGCCGTCATATGTTTTTTCATAGCCCGTTCTCCCAACAGATATTGCTAAACGTGGCATAATTCCATACTCAAAGCTCATGCGCATACCTGCTTGGTCTAAACCAAAAAGTTCATACGCACCTCCGTTGATTCTGCCAAAACGGTGAGAAATACGAAAATCAAGAACACCTTTGTGAACCGTTTCTAACGATTGCGCATTGATTACACGAGAATTTTTAAAGCTAGACGAAACACGCTCTACCTGTGGTTCTTCTTCAATGTCAGAAATTAAATCTTGAGAAAAAACAGAAAATGTTGAAAGAAAAAAATACCATAAAAACAAATGTTTCTGAAAACTATTTCTCATACACTTTGTAGTCTTTTATGTTGATTTTTATCAAAATTTCTTCTGCAATTTTTTTTCCAACTGCACTAGGGATTTTGATGTTGTAATCTTTCAATAAAATTTTAAATTCTGACGTTGCTGAAATAATGCCTGATTTTACCACAAACGTCATTGGTGTGCTTATATTTTTGGTTTCTCCATGAATGGTTAATTTTCCAGAAACATTAATGGTATAAGTACCATCTTTAGTAAGATCCATTTTTTTTAATTCCTCAGAATTACCTTTAAAATTCGCTTTCGGAAACTTTTCAGATTCCATATAATTTTCATTAAAATGCTCTTGCATGAGCGCTTTTTCAAATTGAAATGATTTGATTAAAACGCTAAATTCAATGGCCCCTGTTTCTTTTTCAAAAATACTCACGGCACGATTAGAATGTGCTTCTATATTCTCTTGCTCAGCCACAGAATAAAAAGAAATGTTTCCTGATTTGGTAAAGTATTTAGTTTGCGTAAATGCAGCGCTAAAAATGACAGAAAAAACAAGTAAAAAGGATATTTTTTTCATAATATTATTTTTTTAAAATGGTTGCTTGATTAAGTTCAATATCTGTGCCAAGATCTGTTAAAACACCCACATAAATAGCTTTTAGGGTTACCTCTTCTCCTATTGTTAGATGTTGAGAGTTAGTTGGCGTAAGTTGCACATTAATACTCATCATTGGGTCTTCCGTTTCAAGCAAAACATCGGTATTATTTCCGTTAATGTTTACTTCTGAAACTATGCCCGTAAGTTCAATGGTTTTATTTTTGTACTTGGCATCTGCATTTGTTGTATTATTTGTAAAATCATTAGAAAAATCAGAAACCGATAACATAAAATCACTTTTTTTATCTTCTGCAGTTTGTGGAGCTTTGTTATATTCTGAGTAAACATAAACGGCTATCACTGCTGCCAAAACAAGTCCTATGTAGATAAATTTTCTCATGTTTTTTAATTATTTGGCGAACCATTTTCAAGCCATAGTTCAATCTTTTTTATGTCGCAATCCGATAGTTTGCCACCTCCTTGCGGCATGGGTAGAAATCCTGATTCGTGACGAATTACCCCAAGCAACAACGATGAATCAACTTTAATCGCTTCATTATAACTTTCAAACGAATTTCCTCCTTCCCTTCTCGAATCAGAATGGCAAGGCATACATGAGTTGCTAAAAATTACCAATACTTCTGTCGAAAAACTTCCTGTAGGTTCGCAAATAATAGTATTTTGATTTTGTTGCTCTCGTGCTACCATCAAATCTTCTGCATTCTTTTTTGAACAAGAAAACAAAACTAAACCATAGAATGTCGTTATAATAAAAATTGTACTTCGCATTGTACTGCTAATGTATGCTTTTGTTTTATTATAAACAAAAAAAATCGTTTAACTTTGGTTTTGATGACTACTCAAGAAAAATACGCTAAGGCATTCCGATTTATTTTTCCTTCTCCGTTTAGTATAGCACTAATTCTTACGCTACCAACATGCTACAACCCTTTTGGGCATTGCCTCTATTGGGAATTACTAAACTTAAAGCTACGCAAATTTTGCCCTACACGATAGTATTTATGTTGGTTGGATTGATAATTTTTTCTTTCGCAATTCTTATACTTTAGCCTCTCTTCCTTTCCATGCATTTTTCAAAAAAAACGAAAAAATAAAAAGGAGCATTGGATAAACCAACCACCAAATAAATAGAATGGGCGAATAGATAATAGCATTTTTGCTCGTATGTTTACTTGCAGATAAAAGAAAAATATCTGCTACATATTTTATCGAAAACAACATTAACACTTGCAATAAATTAGGCAGAAAAAAAATAGCTGTCAAACAAAAAGTATTTACAAAAGCAATAAAAAAAGAAAGTGCATTGGTCAACTTCAAACCCTTTGCATACTTCATTTTTCTCAACCAACGCACACGTTGACGAAAATAATATTCGAACGAATCCACTTGATTAGTGCAAACTTCATTTTCTATAAAACCAAATGCTCTAGTTCCATATTTTTGAAGCGCTTTTTCCATTAAAAAAATATCGTCTCCACTCGGTACGTGAAGATTATCTTGATACGGATTTAATTCATTAAAAATCTCTTTTCTAAATGCCATATTAGCTGCCGAAACTAAAAGTGGTCGCTTACTTTTTACTCCACTTGCCATAAAAATACTGGTCAAAACACTTTCGGAATGTTGTAAAAGATTTAAAAATCCATCGGTGCGCTTAATGATAACTTCACCCAAAACCATTTTTGTTTTATCACTTTGAAATGCTTTTGAAACTGCGTCTAACCAATCTTCAGAAGCAATAGAATCGGCATCAAACGTGCAAATAATGGGATATTTTGCGTGTTTTACACCTTCTAAAACAGCATTTTTTTTACCAAAAATAGTTGGTGATGAATGCACACATTGAACGTTTGAAAATTGATTTTTTTCTAAAAAATCACGTGCGATTTTTTCTCCATTGTCTTCGCTGTTATCGTTAACTAAAATGATTTCAAAGTGTGCATTAAACTTTTGTGTAATCAAGCTTTTTAAACATTTTTCTAAATTATTCTCTTCATTTCTATAAGGAATTATTATGCTAATAGCTTCATTCTTGAAGTCTGTATTTTCTAGCTTTTTTTTATACGCATTTGCAATGATTGCCATTACAATTACATATAAAATAATAAATATGACTAGCGCTGAAAACATTACTTCGTTTTAATTTGAGTGATAAAATATGCACCAAAAATAGCAGGTATAACAACATTAAGCACCCATAGGGCAAACGATGCAGAAATGATTTGCACATCTGAAAATTCAGTGTTAGCGAGCAACACTAACAATGCAGCTTCCCTAACGCCTAACTTGCCCAAAACAGATGGTAAAAATGTAATGATGGCATACAATAAACATACGTAAATAAAAAATTCATCGAAATTAATGTCAATGTGAAATGCTTTAAACACAAAGAAAAACTGCACAACAAACACCACATACCTCATCATAGATAAGCTCCAATATTTAAAAAGATTTCGCTTAGAAAACGTACTCAAACTCTCCAATTTATCAATGTGTTTTGAAATCCATTTTATTTTTTTGAATGATGTGATAAAATAATTCGTGTTGAAATAAGCTAAATACCCAATAGAAAGAATGGTTAGTAAAATAATCAATCCTGAACTTTTAAGAACTAAATCATACTCTCCAAAAGGAATAGAAAGATTAAAAAGATGCACAAAAACAATTCCAACCAATCCAAAAGAAATGGTAGCTAAAAATTGAGAAGCACTCGAAATCCACACACAAATAGCGGCTTCGGCTTTATACGGAACAGGCACAAACAATAAATTTCCGACAAACGAACCCGCACGATTAGGCGTAAAAATTCCGAAAGATGTTCCTGCAAACGTGGCTTTAAACGATGTTAAAAATGAAACTGGATAGGTTCGTTGCATCATCAAGCGCCATTTTTCTGATTCTAGGCCCCAATTAAAAAACATCATGACAAATGCCACAACAAAATAAAGAATGGACGTAATATTTAACGTACTTGAGAGCTGATGATAAACATCATTAAAAGAATGATGGCGAAACACTTTATAGTAGATAAAAACAAGCGTTCCGATAAAAAACAAATACTTAAGTACTGTTACAAGAACTTTATTTAAAGTATTTTTGCTGTTGGTCATCTTCACACAAAGAAACGCATTTGCAACCGTTTGAAAAAATAATATTGGGTATTGACCCTGGCACAAGCATGATGGGCTATGGTGTTGTTGGTATTAATGCTAAACAAATGACCTTGGTGGCTACAGGTATTATCAACTTGAGCAAAATAGAAGGTCACGATCAAAAACTAAAAAATATTTTCAGTAAAACACTTTCTTTAATTGATGAATTTAACCCTCATATTTTAGCTGTTGAAGCACCGTTTTACGGAAAAAATATTCAATCTATGCTCAAATTAGGAAGGGCCCAAGGTGTTTCAATGGCCGCTGCGTTGTATAGAGATTTACCCATTCAAGAATATTCACCAAGAAAGATTAAACAGTCTATAACAGGCAACGGTAATGCTTCTAAAGAGCAAGTGGCGGCAATGCTTCAAACATTGCTAAAAATGGAAAAACTGCCAAAAAACTTAGACGCTACCGATGGTTTGGCAGCAGCGGTTTGTTGTTTTTTTCAGGGTTCAAACACCAACTCAAAAGAATCGTACTCTGGTTGGGAAAGTTTTTTGAAACAACATCCGAAAAGGAAGATTTAATACCAACGCAAAATCAAGACCATAGATGTTAGAGAAAAGATTTTTGTGACTTTCGACTTTTTGACGTTCAACTCTCAACCTTCAACAATTTTCGCTACTCCACCACAAATTTTAACACGCTGTTACCTTCTTCTGTTTTGATGTTGGCAAAATAAATGCCTTTAGGCAAGCCTAAATTTATGTTTAGATTATCCGAAATAAACATTTCGGTGTGCCTAATTTTTCCAA
>JBKHVV010000019.1:0-27744 GCA_046569885.1 Bacteroidia bacterium | reverse complement strand
GAAGGAACTATATGGTGTCCTTTGCTTTTAAAAAACTCTAAAAATGTTGTTCGTATCTGGTTGGAATTCATTATTTAACTTGTTAATTTTTCTTAAAAGGACTAAGCAACTTGGGCTAAGCTCTTGCAAAATTAGATTTTTTGCCTAATTTAGACGTTCTTAATCAAAGATATATTTACACTTCTGAGTAAAGCAAGGTATAAATACAATCCAAAAACCCTAAATTATGAAAGGGTTGAAGAGACACTAAGAGATAGACTAAGAAAATTCTCGTATCATGTTCTTTCGGGTGTTACTATTGGTTTATTGGTTGTTGCTTTAAGTTATAATCAAGTAAAGCAAATTGGTGCAGCAGAAGCAGCAATAGAAAATGAAAACTTACGAAAAGCACTTGAAGAGCAAAAAAGCCAAGTGGAATTTATGAGCGAAGTGATGGATCACGTTCAAAAAACGGATGATAATATTTACCGCGCTATTTTCGAAGCAGAGCCTTATCCTTATTATAAACGCCAGTTAGGAACAGGCGGAAATCCTACAAAGTATAAAAAATATGAGGGCTATAGCCATTCTGACTTAGTAATAGAAACTCAAAAGAAAATTGACAAATTAGCCAAGCAACTCACGGCTCAAAGCAAATCGTACGATGAGTTGAAAACACTTATTACTCGCAAAAAGGAATTGATTGCTGCTATTCCTTCTATTCAACCCATTTCTAATAAAGATTTAACGCGCTTAGCATCGGGTTTTGGTATGCGTATGCATCCAGTTTACAAAATTATAAAACCTCACACAGGTATTGATTTTACTGCACCCATTGGCACAGAAATTTATGCCACAGGCAATGGCACTGTAGAAAAAGTAGAGTTTATGCAAGGTTATGGAAAAACAGTTATCATCAATCATGGATTTGGGCATAAAACCTTGTATGCGCATTGTAGCAGATTTAATGTGCGACCAGGGCAAAAAGTTAACAAAGGTGATGTGATTGCTTATGTAGGAAATACGGGTATTTCAACTGCTCCCCACTTGCATTACGAGGTATTAAAAAATGGTGTGCCCGTTGACCCGATTAACTTTTTCTTTAATGATTTAACACCTGAAGAATACGAAGAAGTAATTCGAATTGCTTCTCAGCCAACGCAATCGTTGTAGATATTTTTTAAAAAAATTACATCCTTAGGCAACCTTTTCATTTTTTTGAGTCTTATAGTTGTAAACCAAAAAAAATATAACTATTATGAAAGACTTAAAAATGAATTTTACCTTATTGCTACTAGTATGTAGTATGCTTTTACTTACTACTAATTGCAAAAAAGAAAAGAAAAACGTCCTATCATCAGGTGGATCATCTGTGATAAATGTAAACTACCAAAAAGCCTCTTTTAGTGGAATTGTAGTTGACGAGTCAAACAACCCAATTTCTGGCGCATCGGTGAATATTGAAGATTATAGCGCAACAACCAATGAATACGGAATCTTCGTTTTTGAAAATGTAAACATTCCTGAAAAGAATGCCTTTCTAAAGGTTACTAAAAGTGGATACTTGAGAGGTTCTCGCACATTCAATCCAAAATTTCAAAAAAATGCAACTTTAGAAATCGAACTTTTAACCTCATCCGTTGTAGGTTCTTTCAATGCAGTAACTGGGGGTACCATTTCTCTTAGTAATGGAACGGAAGTAACGTTCGAACCCAACTCTATCAAATATGAATTAGGAAATAATTACTATGGTAATGTAAATGTATCTTTTGTTCACCTTGACCCTACAGATGAACGCCTGTTACAAAAAATGCCTGGAGATTTGATTGGAGAGCGCGAAAATGGCGATGAAGCACGATTAATTTCTTATGGAATGATTAGCGTGGAGCTTACCGATGATAGTGGTAAAAAACTCCAAATAGCTGGTGGCAAAACGGCAAGCATTAAATTATTTATTCCAAGTTCAATTGAAGCGAATGCGCCTAATACCATTCCACTATGGCACTTTGATGAAAACTTTGGCATTTGGAAAGAAGAAGGGCAAGCTGCTAAAGAAGGCAGCTTTTATGTAGGCGAAGTTTCTCATTTTTCGTGGTGGAATTGTGATGACCCCTACCCTAAAGCAACCATAAAAGGAAAACTACTTTGTGATGGAGTACCTATGTCGGGAGTTTATATTTATGGTTCTTCTACAACACCTACAGTAATTGGATTTGGAACTGTGATAACAAACTCTGACGGAACTTTTGAAGGTTATGCTCCTTCTACAATTGACTTTACACTTACTGTTTATGACGGTACTCAACAAACGGTAATTTATAATGGAATTTTAAACCTGGGTGAAGTTTTAGATATTGGGACAATAGACTACTGCCCTTCAAGAATTAAAGGAAATTTAAAAGATTGCTCGGGCAATTTAGTGAGTGGTTATATATATTTACGAGGAACAAATTCAAATATTTCAAGTTATACTACCACTGGAGAATTTGACCTTTATTGCCAAAGCAGTACAACATATTCAGTATTTGCTGCAACAGCTGATTATAGCTCTACTCCGATTAATGCTACTTCAGGTGCTTTAGGTTCTACAACTGATATTGGTGATATTTCTGTATGCGCAGAGCAACTCTACTGTAATTTTTATTTAGATGGAGGTGTTTATTCAAATCAGTATGTTGAGTTAGATCTTGATAATAATCTAACTTATGGACATGATTATGGGTCATATATAAGTATATGGATTAATGATGTTAATAGTATTGATTTTTTATATGGAAGCACATACACTGGAGAACTAAATATTCAACTTGACACTTATTTCCCGATGCCTGATACAACAACCAATGAAAATGTAACTTTTAACATTACAGAAATGCCCGCAAATATAGGTGGAATTATCAAAGGAACATTTTCTGGTTCATTTACAAATACAAGTGGAATACCACATACAATTAGTAATGGAAAATTTGCTATACTTAGGAAATAAATTTTAAAATTTTCTCCGTTGCCCCTTTATTACTTTCCACAAATTGCTTAGATAGTTTTCCTACAACCTGATATTTTTTCTCTTTCAATAAATCTTCTAAAAGAAATTTAAGTTGAGAAGCATTTTCAAACACAAAGCCACCGCCAGCATTTATCAATAAATTTCCTTCAGGGTATTTTTTAAAATTGTTGCCATGCAATACAGGCAAACCACACACGGCAGGTTCAAGAATGTTATGAAGAGTATTTTTAAAACCACCACCCACAATAGCAATACTTGATTGTGAATACGCATACTTTAATACACCAATGGCATCAACAATTAGCACTCTTGAATTGGTGATTTTTCCTTCAGAAAATTTAATCGGATAGAAAGACGAAAACTTCTGTTCAATTTCTTGAATATGACTTTTTGAAACATCGTGCGGAACGATGATGAGCTTTACATTTGATGGTAATTCGGAGAAAACTTTACTCATTAGTTGTTCCTCATCTTGCCACGAACTTCCCATTATAATGATTTCACTTTCCTTACAAAAATTATCAATCAAAGCATTTGGTTTTAACGCGTCTGAAGTAACATTATCAAAGCGCGTATCGCCTGTTACGCTTACATTTTTTATATCGTGTTGAAAAAGAATTTGCTTTGACTTTTCATCTTGTACAAAAAAATGCGTTACGTTTTTGAGTGCGTTTAAAAACCAACTTCCGTACCACTTAAAAAACCACTGATTTTCTCTAAACAAACCCGAAACGACATACAACGGAATGTTGCGTTGTTGAATTTCTTTAAAATAAAAAAACCAAAAATCGTACTTGATAAAAAATACTTTGGATGGATTGAATTTGTCTAAAAATTCACGCGCATTTTTTTTGCTATCTATTGGTAAATAAAACACATAATCTAATAAAGCATCGTTTTTCTTTTGCTCATAACCCGAAGGTGAAAAAAACGTTACTAAAATTTTAGCGTTTGGCTCTTGTTGTTTTAGTGCTTTAATCAAAGGCTTTCCTTGTTCATATTCGCCTAAGGAGGCGCAGTGAAACCAATAGAGCGTTGAACGTTGAACGTTGAACGTTGAACGTTGTTCCTTTTGTTGTCTGCGACCAATGAGCCACAGCTTTGCCTTGGTATTGCCGAACATACTTAAACTGTTTAGCAACACAACGTACATGCGTAACGCTATGGCGTAAAATAACATGTGGTAAAGATAGGAATTACTTTTTCTTATATTTTAAAACAGCTATATGGTAGAACATATTGCCCCTACCCTTCACCATTCGGATACTTCCCCTGAGAGGAAAGAATTAATAATCTTCTTACCTTAGTTTTACTAAGCTTGTCGAATTGTGTAATGGAGATTAAAGAGCGTTTAGCTTTTGAGACTTTCAACTAAAATCCTCTTTTTTCATGTTCAACCATTCCAAAGTAGAGTTGCAAAAAATATCTTCTACTACCGATGGTTCTAAATTCATTTCGGTTATAAATTTTCCTATTTCTAAATCGCCTAGTGGGAAAGGATAATCGCTACCAAAACACACTTTTTTACTTCCTTGTAATTTTAAAATATACTCCAACAACATAGGGTCGTGGGTGATGCAATCTACCCAAAATTTCTCCAAGTAATGGCGTGGGTTTACGTTATTATCTACTGCTACCAAATCGGGTCTGCAATTAAAACCGTGTTCAATACGTCCAATGGTTGGTAAAAAACTTCCGCCCGCATGCGAAAAATTTACCCGCAACTTTGAATACTTCTCAAAAATGCCGCCAAAAATCATAGAGCAAGCTGCGCGAGAAGTTTCGGCTGGCATACCTACTAGCCAAGGCAACCAGTATTTTTCCATGTGCTCTTTGCCCATCATTTGCCAAGGATGAATCATCACTGCCAAATCTAAACGTTCGCACGCTTCCCAAATGGGGTAAAACTCTGGTTCGTTTAAATTTTTGTTGTTGATGTTGGAACCAATTTGAATGCCTTTTAAACCAATGATTTTGATGCGTTCCAATTCTTTTAACGCCAACTCTGGACTTTGCATGGGAATTGTTCCTAAGCCCACATAATTTTTTGGATAGCGCACAACCAAGTCGGCAATGTGGTCGTTTAAAAATTCTGAAATTTCTAACGCATCATTCGGTTTTGCCCAATAAGAAAACAACACAGGAATGGTGCACACTACTTGCACTTGCGTAGCAAATTGTTCGTATTCTTTTATGCGGACATCTTCATCCCAGCAATTTTCGTTAATCTGTCTAAAGAACTTTTCACCTTGCATCATATCCGCCCACTGTGGTTTGTGGTGCTCTAAATGAATAAAGCCATCGTACCCAAATTTATCTGCCCACTTAGGCAAATGTTTTGGGATTATATGCGTGTGCATATCTATTTTTAACATAACCAGCCGTTATATTTTGTTTGAGCTACTCTTTTTTTGTACAGGGTCGTAGCCGCTTGAACCCCAAGGATTACATTTTGCCAATCGCTTCATGCCCATCCATGTTCCTTTTAGTGGTCCCCATTCTTTAATGCTCTCTATGGCATATACCGAACATGTTGGGTCGTGCCTGCAAGAGTTGGGTAGAATGGGTGAAATAATCCATTGATAGAGTTTAACTAAAAAAATAAACAATAAGCTTATCGGATTTTTCGTCTTCACCTTACAAATATAATGAGATAATGAGATAATTTGTTTAATTAGGTAATGTGATGATATTACTTATGTCTATCTAATACTCATTTTATTTTTAAAATAATAAATCTGAGTTTTTTCAAACTTAATATCTTCTCTCTCCTTTGGATAGGACTAGGAAAAGGTCTCTAACAAACATTCACCTCACGTTCTAATTCCACACCAAATTTTTCTTTTACAGAATTTACAATATCGGTAGAAAGTTGGTACACTTCGTTGCCTGTTGCACCGCCATAATTCACCAAAACTAACGCTTGTAGCTTGTGCACTCCGTAGCGGTTGTCAATGGTTTTGCCTTTCCATCCCGTTTGTTCAATGAGCCAACCTGCGGCTAATTTAACATCTCCATTGGCTTGTGGATAGTTGGGTATGTTCGGAAAATCGTGTTTTAGTCGTTCTAATTTTTCGGCACTCACCACAGGGTTTTTAAAAAAGCTACCTGCATTGCCAATCTCTTTCGGGTTGGGCAATTTGCTGCTGCGTATGGCAATTACGGCATTGCTCACATCACATATAGTAGGTGTACTAATGTTCATCTTTTCCAACTCTTGCTCAATAGCACCATAAGAGGTGTTGAGTTGAGGTGTTTTCAGCAAACGATACGTTACCGAAACAATGATGAATTGATTTTTGTATTTGCGTTTAAACACACTTTCTCGGTAACCAAATTCACAATCGGCATTATGAAACGTAATCACTTCTCCAGTATGAATGTTGAGTGCGTCTAACGCATGAAAAACATCTTTAATTTCTACACCATAGGCACCAATGTTTTGCATCGGGCTAGCACCTACGTTGCCTGGTATGAGTGATAAATTTTCTAAACCTGCCCAATTGTTGGCAATGCAGTTGAGCACCAATTCATGCCATACTTCTCCAGCTGCCGCTTTTACGTAAAAATATTCGGCATCTTCGTTTACCAATTCAATGCCTTTCAATTGATTTAGTGCAATGATGCCATCAAAATTTTTGGTAAACAACACGTTGCTTCCGCCACCTAAAATCAGTTGATTGTTTTCAGAGATAAATTCTTTAGAAGCGATAATTTCTTTGGCTTCTTCAAGGGTAGAAAATGTGGTGAATTTTTTAGCCAACACGTCAATACCAAAGGTGTTGTGTGGTTTTAGTGAAACGTTATTTAATAGAGTCATCATGATATCAGCCTGTAAATATGACGAATCATTTTTTATTTTTTTCAGTATAATAGCAATATTTCTAACTATAGTGTGTTAGAATTCAAAGTAGCTGGTTTTTTTAAATAAATGGCTAACTTTGGATAAAAGTAATTAACCATTGAAAAAAATATTTAAATCATTTTGTGAAAAGGAAAAAGACGTTCCCGTTTTTTTGACCTACAACTGGTTTAATTCTGTCTTTTCGGATGATGAATGGGATGTTGTTATTTCTAAAAAAGGTGAGGAAATAGTAGGTATTTGGCCTTTTTTAATTTCTAAAAAAATGGGATTTAAAAAAATATTAACCCCATTGATGTCTCCTTATCAAGGTCCATGGATTAAATACCCAGAAGAGCAGAATGATGTTAACAAGAAAGCTTTTGATAAAGATATTATAGGCGATTTAATTTCTCAACTTCCCAGATTTGACGAAATGCGACTGAATTTTCATATTGGTTTTAGGAATTGGTTACCGCTTTATTGGAATCATTTCAAAGAAACAACCCGATATACTTTCGTATTAAAAAATATAACTGACCATAACAATTGCTTCAGAGGGTTTAAAGAAAGTTTGAGAAGAGAAATTAGTAAAGCTGAAAAATGTCTTACAATAGAGAGTTTTGAGGACATAGATTTTTTTTACAAGAAAAAATGTGAGTATGCTAAGCATACTGGAGCAAACTACAAAATTCCTTATGAAAGACTTATTAAGGTATACAATTTCATTGTTTCTAATAAGTGTGGAGAAATGCTTGCCGCAAGAGATAAAGATGGAAATATACATTCCATAATTCTTTACTTAATGGATAATGTCTCAGCTTATTATTTACATGGGGTTACAGACAGTAGCTTTAAAACTTCTGGATCGATGAGTTTATTGCTTTGGGAAAGTATCAAAAGAAGTTCTAAACATGTTAACATGTTTAATTTTGAAGGAAGCATGAATCCTTCAATTGAAAGATATTTTAGGTCTTTTGGAGGCGAACAGATTCCTTACTTTGAAATTTCTAAAACAAATTCTAATTTGCTAAAACTGATAAATTTTATTAGTGAATAAGTTCAAAAATATAGTAAAAGAATCACTGTATCCTTTTCTAGATGTCTTTTCTGTTGATTGGTTAATACAGAAGTCGGGTGAAAGAGTTATTTTCCCTTTTTATCATGCTGTTACAAATGATCCTCCGCCTCACCTAAAACATTTGGGGACCTTTCGTTCAATTGAAGATTTTCAAAAAGATTTAGAGTTTTTAACAAAATATTTTCAACCAATTTCTTTAAATGATTTGCTTTCAAAAAAACAAATTGCCAAACCATCTTTTCATTTAACTTTTGATGATGGATTATTAGAATTTTACACTACTGTAAAACCAATCTTGTTGGAAAAAGGAATTCCTTGTTCGATTTTTTTAAATACAGGATTTATTGATAATAAAGACATGTCTTTTCGTCTTAAGGCAAGTTTGCTTTATGATACATTAAATGAGAAGAATCTATTTAATTTAAGTTATAGTCAAAACGATCAAATGCATGAGATTGCATTGAGAAATAAAGTAACTTTTGGAGAATACCTAAAAAATCATAAACCCTATTTAACTACTGAACAAATAATTGATTTGCGAAATTGTGGTTTTACTTTTGGAAGTCATAGTGTAGACCATCCAGATTATCGACTTTTGCCTATCGAGAAACAAGTTGAACAAACCCTAAAAAGTCTAAGTGAAATAAAAAAAACATTTAATCTTAGCTATAGTGTGTTTGCATTTCCATTCACTTCTGACGAAATTTCGGTTCGATTTTTTGATAAAACACAAGCAGAGGTAGATTTTTACTTCGGCACTTCAGGAATAAAGAAAGATAATATTACTAACGTTTTTCATCGAATTCCAATGGAGCAAAAAACTAAGAAAGGTCAGGATATTATTAAGCAAGAATATCTTTATTTTTTAATAAAAAAAATCTTTAATAAAAATAGGATAACACGTCATTATTAAAGATCATTAAATATTATATCAAATTCATTTTTTAACCCTATCAAATCGTCTTTAAAATAATTTTTACAAAAATTAATTTCTTTCTCTGTCATACTTGGATTTTTTATATTTATTCTATTATTTGTATGAATCCTCTCAATGATTTTAGATTTTATAATAATTTTCTTTAAAATTTTTAATTGTAATGGCTTTCTCAATAGTTTTCTTAGCGGATGATTTCGATTTATTAGAAATTGTTGAATAGCTTTATGCTTTACCCTTGATGCAGAATTCTGCATATTTATTTGTTGTATTTGATATGACTCAATGTTCAAAAAATCAAAAACGCGGTTCAATAAATTTTGTGGATTATGTATTAGTTCATCAAACGTACAAATAAGCAACTGGTCACGTTTAAAGTATTTTAAAATTAATTTTAATTGTGAATAATATAAACTTGTGTAAAAGTGGCAGAGGTTATCGATCTCTATAATGTTCCCTTTTTTTAATATTTCTTTTTCTTCATTAAGAGAATCTATAAAACTAATATTTCGGCTGTCGTGGCCATTATTAATTGCATAATAATAGTTAGAATAAGCCCTCTGTATGGGATTTCTTAAAATAAAAGTTAGTTTTATTTCTGGATTAAAATCATAAATTCTTTTTATAGCTTTTTCGTCAAAATGAATATATGTATCACAAGTAGATAAAACCTCTTGATTTCTATTACAATCGAAGAAAAAATATAAATACTTTTCTTTCTTTCTATAATGTTCCTCAATAGAAAAGAAAGAAACTTCCTTAATAATACTCGAACAAATTTTTGGATGTTGTTCAATATATGCACAAAGCTGCGTGCTACCAGATCTACCTGCACCAATTACAATATGGCTCAACTTATTCATTAATACAAATTAAAATATTTTCATAAACTTTATCCCAATTTTTCCATCCTTCTAACTCATTAAACGATGAATTGTGCCACAATAAAACAAAGGTGCCATTATATTTTTTATACCAGTCTATATGTGCTTTTGCTTGTTGTATAGCTTCCTCAGGATTGAGTTTTAAATACTCTTTAAGCGTACCATCCATCAACCCTAAAGGAAAAATTTTGAGTGTGGTTTTTTCATTTTTTGATAAGTCAAACCAATAAAAAGGCGTGCAGGTAGATGCTCTAAAACCAACGGTTTCTGGATAACCCAGAGTAAAGTCTTGCGCAATGTTATTGCTTACAAGTTGCTGATAGGTTCTAGGAAATGCTAACATTAAAAAATGCTGACGACTTTTAATTACAGGTTGCCCAACCACTTTTTCTAACGATGAAATTTCTCTTTGAAACGTTGGTTTTGAGTTAGAAACATACGAAGGATGAATACCGATTTCTGCATGTGTTTTGCATTGTTGTATCAACGCTTGTTGAAGCGAAGAACTGATAGGTAAGTTCTTATCCATTCTAGAGTATGCTCCGTTTAAAAAAAAGAAAATAGAGCGTTGAACGTTATGTTTTTTAAACGATTCAAAGATATAGTTGTAGGTATTGCATGGGTCTTTTTCGATATTAAATAGCGATGCAAATCGAACAAGCAATGCTTTGAATTTAAGTTGAAAAACATCTCTTAAGGTAGAAAGTACAAATCGCTTGAATCCTTTACCATGATAAGCATAGCTGTTGTCAATATCAAACGTAACAATGGAAGAAAACTGATCCTTCAATTTAGTAATTCCCAAAAATTCTTTAGCAAATTGTTCGCACCAGAGATTGATAATCGGTTTATTTAAAAATCCATATTTGTGTGCGATAGAATGGCTCGCTATGTAGCGACCATGTTCGTCTTTTTCTTTGTCGATATATTCTTCGTAGCGTGTGATTAAAAAGAACACAGCCGAAAAAAAATCGAAAGGAACATCCCCAGCATCGTTGCGAAAAATGGTTGGCAAATTGTTCCATTTTCCTTTTTCAATAATTCTCGGAAATATGCTTGACTCCGATAATATTTTTTTGGGTTCTATATAAATTCCACCTAAGTTGTCATTATCGTAACAAATTTTAGGTTGAGAGGTGCTTTGCGCAAAGCTTACTTTATCATCGGTTAAAAAATAATCCACGCCAATTACCTCCTTAAAAATAAAATCTAAGGTGTAGGTTAGACGAGGAGTGATATTTTCAGCGTAAATTAGCACGTGAATTCAAAAGTACATCATTTTAAACAAACTTGAAAAATAGAGCTATAATAACTGTAACAAATGATTTAGTAACAGATCAAAGGGCGCATAAAATTGCTTTAACATTGGTCGAAATGGGTTATGATATCACTTTAGTTGGCAGACAGTTTAATCATTCAAAAGAGTTACAAAGAACGTATAACACCAAAAGGTTTAAATTATTATTTAATAAAGGATTTTTGTTCTATGCGTGCTATAATATTCGCCTTTTTTTCTATTTGATAGTTAATCCGGCTGACCTTATTTGGTCGTGTGATTTAGACACGTTATCCGCATGTTATTTGTCATCTAAAATCAAGAAATCAAAACTTGTTTACGACTCTCACGAATTATTTACAGAAGTTCCTGAACTTAACAACAGACCTACGATTAAAAAAATATGGTTAATCATTGAGCAATGGATTTTTCCAAAACTCAAAATAATTTTTACAGTGAGCCATTCGATAGCTAAAATTTATTCAGAAAAGTACAAAGTAGATGTTCGAGTAGTTAGGAATTTACCTTTTAAGAAAGATTTTTTAGGGAGTTTTTCAGATAGAGAAAATATTATATTGTATCAAGGAGCGATTAACTTAAATAGAGGTGTAGAAGAGCTTGTTTTGGCGATGAACATGGTATCAAACGCAAGTTTGTTGATAGTTGGTGATGGTGATGTTATAAATTCTGTTAAAGAATTGGTGCGGTTAAACAACCTAGAAAATAAGGTGAAATTTTTTGGAAAAGTCCCATTCGAAGACCTTGATGAAATTTCAAATCAAGCTATTTTGGGTGTTAGTTTGGAAAAATCATCTTCAAAAAGTTATGCGTATTCCTTGCCGAACAAAGTGTTTGATTATATAAAAAATGGAGTTCCCGTACTGGTATCAAATCTCCCTGAAGTAAAAAAAATAGTTGAACAATATAATGTAGGACAGGTATTAAATGAAATTTCTCCAAAAGAGATAGCGGATAAAATAAACGTTCTGTTGTCATCAAAAGAGATGCTTCAACACTATTCAAAAAATTGCGTGGAAGCTCATCAGGAACTTAATTGGGAACATGAAAAACAAATTATTATAAGTGCTTTAAATGAATAAAAAAACAGTCAATATCGTTTCATTTGATGTCCCTTATCCTGCTAATTACGGTGGTGTGATAGATGTTTTTTATAAGCTACAAACATTAAAAAAATCAGGGATAGATATTATTTTTCATTCTTTTATCTATGGTAAAAAGTCATCTAAAGAACTAGAGTCTATTTGTCAAGAAGTGCACTATTACCAAAGAAATACATCTTTATTGAGTCATTTTTCTTCGCTTCCATATATTGTTAAATCTAGAAGTTCTAAACAATTATTAAGTAATCTTTTGAGTAACGATTACCCTATTTTATTTGAAGGTTTGCACACCACCTATTGTTTAAATCACCCAAAACTAAAATCAAGAAAAAAAATTGTTCGTACGCACAACATTGAACACGAATATTATTACAGTCTTTTTTCAACCGAAAAAAACATAATCAAGAAACTCTTTTTCTATTTTGAGCACCTAAAACTCAAATCGTACGAGAGTATTCTAAAGTCTGCAAATGCCATAGCTGCTATTTCAGAGCGCGATAAGCAACATTTCTCAAAGCGATTTTCTAACGTCCAAAAAATTTATCCTTTTCACCAAAATCAAGAATTTTTAATTTCCGAAAATCAACACGATTTTGTGCTCTATCATGGCAATTTATCTGTTTCTGAAAATATTGATGCGGTTGCTTTTTTAGTGGAAAATGTTTTTTCAAAAATCAATGAAAAAGTAATTATTGCGGGAGCAAACCCTCCCAATTTCTTAGTTAAAAAAATCGCAAAACATCAAAATATTACCCTCATTGAAAATCCAAGTCATGAAAAAATGTTTGAGTTGAAGCATGGTGCAAGGGCACATATTTTGTATTCAAAAACAAACTCAGGATTAAAACTAAAACTTATAGACGCTCTGTTTACAGCCAAAAATATTATTGTTAATGATAAAATTATTGAACGTGAAGCATTGAAAAATGCGTGTATTGTTGCCAATACGCCTTTGGAAATCATTAAAACCATCGAACACGTTTTTTCGTCAGACTTGCCTCTATTGTCAATAGAAAATCGAAAAAAGATTTTGGGAGATTATTCAAATAAGGTAAATGCTGAAAGGCTTTTGAGTTTAATTTTTAATTAGCTTCCACAACCTTTCCACCCTCAAAAGTCAAAATTCTTCCAGGAAATTTCTTTATCATATAATAATCGTGCGTAGCAATAACAATGGTTTTGCCACCAATCGCAATTTCCTTAAACAAGTTAATAATTTCTGCCGAAGTATCTGGGTCTAAGTTAGCAGTTGGCTCATCTGCCAAAATTATTTCTGGATTGTTAAGTAGTGCTCTTGCAATAGAAACGCGTTGCTGTTCACCACCCGAAATGGCGTAGGGCATTTTTTGTTCAATGTCTTTTAAATGCACTTGACGAAGCACCGTTTTTATACGCTCATCAATCATCTTATTATCTTCCCAACCTGTTGCTTTGAGAATAAATTTTAAGTTTTCATAAACGTTTCTGTCTTGCAACAGTTGAAAATCCTGAAAAACAATTCCTAATTTTCTTCTCAATTCAGAAATATTTTTTCTTTTAATGCTATTTAACTCAAATCCCGCAATTTCTCCAGAGCCTTGCTTTAGCTCTAAATCAGCGTAGAGTGTTTTTAAAAAAGAACTTTTTCCAGAACCTGTTTTTCCAACCAAATATACAAATTCACCCTCATCAATATTAAGCGAAACATTGCTTAGTATCTCTTTGTCGTGTTGATATATAGTGGCTTCGTTAAAGTGAATAGCAGAAGACATTTTAATTCTAAATTTTTTGTAAAAGTAACATGAATAATTTTAGAGAAACCAAAAATTGTTTACACAAAAATCCGTTAATAAGTTGTGTTGATGGTTAGTTTTTTCATCTATAACTGGTGCTAATTTCGTTCTTTGGTATTTTGTAGATATGCATAAGCGCAAACGATTTATGATTAAAAAACGAATTTTTTCGATAGTCTTTTTTTGCTTGTTTGGTATAACGTTGTTCTCTCAAAAAACAGCAATTTATACAGATAAGCATGCCGATTTTAAAATGGGATTAGAGCTCTATGATAAAGCGCAGTATTCTGCGGCACAACAAAAGTTTAATGCCATTTTAGAAAATATTTCCGACACAAAAGATGAGCTGAGAATTAGTGCAGAATACTACTCTGCCATTTGTGCTTTGGAATTGTTTAACAAAGACGCAGAATTTTTATTGGTAAAATTTGTCTCAGACCATCCAGACGATACACGTGCTAAAACAGCTTTTTTCTATTTAGGAAAACACTATTACAGAGAGAAAAAATTTAGACAAGCAATTGATTGGTTCGAAAAAGTTAAGCCAAGAGATTTGGATGAAGCCATGCGAAATGAATATTATTTTAAGTATGGATATTCTTTATTTATGCGTGAAAAATATGATGACGCAAAAAATAAATTTTATGAAGTAAAGGATAAACAAACCGAGTATTCAATTCCAGCAACCTACTACTACGGTCACATTGCCTACTTAGAAGGAAATTATCAAGTAGCGTTAGAGCATTTTAATAAAATTAAGCACGATGAAAATTTTAGAAAAGTGGTGCCATATTACATCACACAAATTTATTATCGTCAAAAAAAGTATGATGATGTAATTGCTTATGGGCCTACCGTGTTTGATTCTGTTTCGGAAAATCGTAAAATAGAATTTGCGAAAATTATTGGCGATTCTTACTACAGAAAGGAAAAATATAGCGATGCCATCACCTATTTTGAATATCACGCAGCTTCATCTAAAATTTACGATATTGATAAATTCCAGTTGGGTTATTCGCATTACAGAGTGTCTAATTATCCTAAAGCGATTTCTTACTTTAATAAAATCACATCGTCAAACGATTCTATCTCACAATTTACCTATTATTATTTGGCAGATGCTTACATTAAAACGGATGAACGCTCCAATGCCAAGCTGGCTTTTAAAGCAGCCGCTCAGTACGATTATGATAAAAAAGTAAAAGAGGAAGCACACTACAATTATATAAAAATGTTGTACGAAGAAGGTGTTCTATTTTCGTTAGACGAAATAAATTCTTCGATTGAAAATTTTAAAAAGGAATTTCCGAAATCAAAATATCAAAAGGAGTTAGATGAATACTTGGTTGATGTTTATCTTTCTTCAAAAAATTACAAGCAAGCAATTGATAAAATAAATTCATTTCAAGAAAAATCATTTCGTTTAAAAACTGCCTATCAAGTAGCGGTGTATAACTATGCGGTGCAACTTTACAGTAACGCAGATTTTAAACAAGCAGCCAATTATTTTAAAGAAGTAAAAACCTATCCAATTGACCCAAAACTCAATGCTAACAGTTTGTATTGGTTAGGCGAATGCAATTACAATTTAAATGATTTACCAACCGCAATTACTAATTACTCTTCATTTAAAACCGAAGCAGGTGGATTTACATCTCATTACAATAATGTGGTAGATTACAACATCGCCTATTGTTACTTTAAAAAAGCGTCTTATCCAGATGCCATCACCTATTTCAGAAATTTTGTAGCTCAAACAAATACAGATAAAGAAATGTTGTACGATGCGTATATTAAATTAGGCGATGCCAACTTTTTATTGAAAAACGATACAGAAGCCTCTGTTTACTATGCAAAATCTGCTGAGTTATATCCCGACAGAAGCGACTATGCACTATATCAACAAGCGCGCAGTTATGGTTTAGGAAGTAATCCTGATTATGGAAAGCGTGCACAAACGCTAGAAACATTAATTGCACAACATCCAAGCTCTAATTACTACGCAGCTGCTTTATATGAGTTGGGCGAAGTGTACTTCAATCATCTTGGAAATAATACAAAAGCGTTGAATTATTTTGAGAAATTTATCAAAGAAAATCCTTCTAACAGTCGCGTGAGTAGCGCTATGATTAATATTGGAAAAATTCATTTAAACAATAAAAATTATAACGAAGCGGAAAATGTGTTCACACAGATCGTTCATAAATATCCAAACTCAGAACAGCGAGAAGTAGCTATTCGCTTGATGAAATCTGTTTACGAACAACAAAGTAATTTGGCGGGATATTCTGCGTGGTTAAATAAAAACAACATCAATTATTCTCAGCGTGAGTTAGACAGTACATTCTACGCAGTAGCAATGGAGGCGTATGAAGTAGAGGACAACCAGCGCGATTGCAACAAAGTAATAAAATTGTTTAACGACTATTTAGAAAACGTTTCCAATCCTGAACATTATACCGAAGCTAACTACTACATGGCGTATTGTTACGATTATCAAAAAGACTACAAAAATGCTGTTGCGCGTTACGCAAACGTTATAAAATATCCCAACAATAAATTTATAGAAGAAGCACTATTTCGCTCTTCGCAAATTAATTATTACATCTTCAAAGATTATCAAGCAGCGATGAGCAACTTTGCTTCGCTTGAAAAAATTACCTCAAAATCGGAATATATGCGTGCTTGTGTGGTTGGGCAAATGTATTGTTTTGACGAATTAAAAAATGCTGAGTTTGCAGCACAATATGCACAACGTATTTACAATCTTTCGGATGCAGATAATGCACTAAAAACAGATGCGTATTACATTCATGCCAAGTCAAGTTTTGTGTTGAACAATTACACCAATGCCGAAAGTTCATTCAAGAAAGTGGCTGAATTAACCACTTCCGTTCGCGCAGCGGAAGCCCTGTATCATGTAGCGCTTATGCGTCATTTAGATAAAGACTACAAAGCTTGTGAAACATGGTCGAATAAAGTCATCAATCAGAAACCAGGTTATGAATATTGGATTGCCAAAACGGTGATTTTAATGTCAGATAATTTCTTGGCACAAGGCGATATTTTTAACGCGAAGTATAGTTTACAAAGTATCATTGACAACTACAAAGGCGACCAAGCATTGATTGACGAAGCCAAAGCTAAAATGGAAAAAATAAAAGAAATAGAAAATCAGCAGCAAATAGAAGAAGATGATAAAAAGACAGAAGAATCGTTGATGAACTTTATGATTGATAATGCGAACGACTTAAAACTTTTTATAGAAGATGAATCACCCGATAACCAATAAAGTTTGTAATCAAGCTTTAGGGTGTTCCATCTGACCATTGAAAAATATTATAGACAGATGAAAAATAATCAGGCAATTCACTCTTTCAACACGCTTAGGTTGTTGATTTTATTAGCGTTTTTAATTCTCGCAGTAGTTTTAAACGCACAAACAGATATTACCATTACCGCACAAGGTGATGCAGAACGCAAAGTACCGTTTACCGAGCGTTTAACATTGTTGCCAAAAGTGGTTGACACCTCTTTTAATGCTTATCCGGTAAGCTATCAACTCATTCCTGTAAACGTTGAATTGAACTTAGAGCCACAAACCATTCAACCCGTTCAACTCACCGTTTTAGAGCCCTTGCAAAAATTGTATAAAGGATATGTAAAAGGTGGTGTTGGAAATTATTTAACTACCTACGGAGATTTATACTATTCATCTACGCGTTCAAAGCAAGATGCGTGGAGCATCAATATGAAGCACCATTCATCGCAAGGAGGAATGAACGATTTAGGTTTTAATGGCTATAGCGATAATAAAATAGGCGTGGCGTATCAATACTTTAAAGTGCGCTATTCTGTAGAAGCAAAAGCCAACTACGAGCGTAATGGCTTGTATTATTATGGAGTTAATCCTGCAAGTTTTTCGGGAGAAAATGATTCCTTAAACCTTTCGAAAGAAGGGACGTTTCAGCGCTTTAATATTTTTGGTGGAAACGTAAAATATCAAACGCACATTATAGATTCGTCTAAACTTAATCGCAATTTTGATGTGGCTTATCGTTATATGGACGACTACAAAGGAGTGGGTGAGCACTATGTAAAACTCTCGGGTGAAGAAATGAAATTCATGGATAAAGAAGTTTATTATTTGAATTACTCTTTAGATTACAACTATTTCAAACATCCTTTATTTACAAGTGCAGAGGATAGAATTACCAATGGCTTTGGCGAAAGAGACAACGGTATTTTAAACTTAAATCCAAACATTCGTACGCATGGCGATAATTGGAGTGTGCGTGTTGGTTTAGCCATTCAATCAAACGTAACGAATAGCACTGCGAAGTTTCATTTCTATCCCGATGCAGAAGCCGATTATCGTTTGTTTAACGATATTTTTGTGCCTTATGTTGGTATAAAAGGGGGTATTCAGCGCAATTCGTTTTATACCTTCACGAGAGAAAATCCTTTTGTTAGTTCTGATTTAGATTTAAGAAACACAAACAAACTTTACAATTTTTATGGAGGTATTCGAGGGTCTATAAGTTCAAAAGTTTCGTTTAACGTGGCTGCCGAAATTGCTAAATACAGAGATTTTACTTTGTTTGTAAACGACACCGAAAACTTTTATGGCAATGCTTTTCAAGTAATTTACGATACCGTTACGCAAACTACCTTTTCTGCACAAACGTCTTACGTAAATAATGAGAAATTGAAACTTTACTTAAGAGGTGAATACTATTTATACAACACCGTTCATCAATTGAAAGCGTGGAACAGACCAAACTATACACTATCGTTGGCAGGGGTTTATGATTTAGCCGATAAAATTTTAGTACGTGCGGATGTGTTTCTTGTAGGAGATAGACCTACAAATTTTAATCAAATTACTCTTGAGGCGATTAATATCAGTCTAAAACCATTCCTAGATTTCAACTTAGGCTTTGAGTACAGATATACCAAACGTTTAAGCGCCTTCTTAAATTTCAATAACATCTTAGCTAAAAAATACCAATACTGGAACAACTTCCCAGTACAAGGCATTAATCTACTTGGTGGGGTTACGTATAGATTTTAGTATTTTTTTCGTCATCCTGAATTTATTTAAGGATCTTCTTCTCAATAGATTCCGAAACAAGTTCGGAATGACGATTATTTTTTATCCTAAAAATTATTTTTTTGTAACCTTTTAAAAACTCTTTCCGTAACAAGGGGACATTTGTAAAAAAGCACAACAACTACCAATGATTAAAAGAATAATAGCATTTAGTTTACTATTTATTTCTTTACATGTATTTGCCAAAGACCCACGCATGTCTCGTCAAGAGTACATTGATTCTTGGAAGAATGAAGCTGTGTTTCAAATGCATCAATATGGCATTCCTGCAAGTATTACGATGGCACAAGGTATCTTAGAAAGTGCCGATGGCAATTCTTTTTTAGCGCGCGAAGCCAACAATCATTTTGGTATAAAATGCCACGATTGGTCGGGCGAAAAAATCTATAAAGATGACGACCATGCAAACGAATGTTTCAGAAAATACACTTCCGCCAACGAATCGTACACAGACCATTCTAAGTTTTTAGCCGAGCGTTCGCGCTATGCATTTCTATTCGATTATAAAACTACCGACTATAAAGCATGGGCAAAAGGATTGAAAAAGGCGGGTTACGCTACCAATCCTGCTTACGCAGACTTATTGATTGACTTAATAGAAAAACACGAACTATATACGTTGGATGACGATGTTTTCATAAACAAAAGAGAGGTAGCAAACGATGTTAAGCAGGAAGAAGTGGTTGTTGCAAGCACCGCTTCTTCCAAACATCAAGTGAAGATGAGTACGAACCACATTAAATTTATTGTAGCGCAAAAAGGCGATACCTATACCGGTATTGCTGCCGAACACCAAATGGGTTTGTGGCAAATTTATAAGTACAACGATATTACAGAAGACGATATTCTAAAAGTAGGCGATATTATTTATTTGCAACCCAAACGCAACAAATCAAAACAAGATATTCACGTTGCCAAACAAGGTGAAACATTGAAAGATATTTCGCAACAACATGGGGTTAAACTTAAGAAGTTGCAAAAACGAAACGACCTAACGGGTAATCCTGCGCTTACCCAAGGTCAAACGATAATTCTTCGTTAGCGGAGAGTTAAAAAAACATCATGGTAGATGTTTGTTGTTGAATGAAAAAGCGGTCGGGAGACCGCTTTTTTTTGTAAAATCAAGCTAAAATGCCAACTTTTGTTTTGTTTCTCAAAACTTCAAGTTCGCACCATTTTAGTATTGCCCTCGCGCATCGCGCAGTAAACAGATATCGTCATTGCGATGCCAATTTATTGGCAGAAGCAATCATTTAAAAACAACTTGTTTCTACACCTTTATTCTTTTGTAAGTTCTGTAGTACCGCCTCCTTGATTAATAATAAGTTTATTTTCTTTTGGAAGAAATTTTATTTCTAAATCTGCGGCTTCAAATATAAACGTATCATCTCCAACTGCAGTAAGTGGAAACTCAGACTGTCCTGTTGCTTGAGCATATAAGACATTATCTTTTTTTGTGATATTTATTTTCAATGGGAAACTCGGTGTTGAGTATGTTCCAAGATATTTATCTAGTTCTTCAGAAGTCAAATGAATAGTTTTTTTAAACTCTGGAAGCGCATAATACATATTAAAGTATATGCTTAAGGCACCAATTAAAATATTATCCGTAGAAATTACCTGTCCGTTTGAGTTAAAAGAAATAGAAACATTCTCTTTTGGAAAATAAAATGCGTTAGAGACGAAGCCATCTATACCTCCTGTATGGCCATAAGCTACTTTATCATAGAAGGGCACAATAAACATTCCTATTCCATAATCGTCTTTAATTTCCATCATTTTGCTTAAAGTAGAATCCGATACTATTACGTTATTAAACAAACAATTTAAAAACGTATTTAAGTCAGTAGGATTAGAAACAATTGCTCCTGCACCTACTGGTACTGTCATGTCTGTTTCAGTTGCTTTTTCCCAACCATCTAACCTGTAATATGAAAATGCTTCGTTATTAGGAGTATTTATTTTCCCACCGTAATAGGTATTTGATAGGTTGCACGGCTCGCATATTTCGTTTTGTATTAACTCTGTGAAAGATTTTTCTGTTATTGTTTCCGCTATGAAAGAAAGAAGCACATAATTTGCGTTGGAATAATCTGCTTTTGAGTTTGGTTCAAAAGAACTGCCATAGTTTTTAATTTTTTCAACGAGATCTTTTTTGGATATTGGTTTTTCCATCCATTGTACGTAGTCTTCTGCATTTGTAAAATTAAAAATTCCACTACGATGCTTTAATAAGTGCTCTATTGTTATTTTTTCAGCATTTTCTATTTCTGGATAGTACTTAGAAAGTTTTGTGTCGAGGGATAATCTTCCCTGTTCAACAAGTTTCATAATTATAGTAGCAGTAAAGGTTTTAGAAATAGAACCAATTCTATATTTAGTGTCTTTGTTTGCTTTTATTTGGTTTTCCACATCAGCATAACCAATACTGTTTTGATAAACCTCTTTCCCATCTTTAAAAATAGAAACGCTGTTCATCCCTTTTTCATTTTGGTCAATAAGCATAAATAGACTGTCCATTTTTGCTTTGTTAAATTCCTGTGAGTAACTAAGAATACTATTTACAGAAATTAAGAGAAGTAAAATAGTTTTTTTCATTTTGTTTTACGTTTTTGGTTATCATTATTCAAATATACAAAAAACAATCACGTTTTACCTTACCACTTTTCGTTTCAATAAATTGTTTGGTGTAAATTATTTGCTTTGGTTTTTCGTAGGGTGTTAGTGTAGCTTTTGTTTTACCAAATGTACTATTTTTTGATATTTAATAAAACCATAGTTTTGTGCTATGAAATTTTTAAGCAAAATTATTAGCGCAACATTGTGTGCTTTTCTTTTTTATTCTTGCCAAGAGACTAAGAAACCCCAAACGATTGATTATTTAAATATCCAAGGCGAAGCACAAGGCACTACGTATAGCATCACCTATAAAGACAGCCTTTCTCGAAACTTTAAACCAAGTATAGATTCTATTCTAAAGCAAATTGATTTATCTGTTTCTACGTATGTAGATAGTTCACTCATTTCAAAATTTAATGTACTTACAGATACCGTTCCTTTTGAAATTGACCAGATTTTTTACGATAATTTATTGGTGTCATCTAAGGTTTATGAGCAAACCAATGGCATATTCGACCCAACCATTACGCCACTTTTTAAATATTATAACTTTCATAATAACGATAGCTTAAAAATAGATTCTGTTCAGGTGGATTCTATTCTCAGAAATCACGTTGGTTTTTCTAAGTTGATGTTTTTTACTAAGAATAAAACCTATTTTGTGAAAAAACAAACGCCTTCTATACAACTAGATTTTAATGCGGTTGCTCAGGGTTATAGTGTTGATGTAATAGGTGCATTTTTAGAAAAAAATGGTGTTAAAAATTTCATGGTAGAGTTAGGTGGTGAAGTATTGGCAAAAGGGAAAAATCCAAACAGAAAAACATGGAATATAGGTATTGAAAAACCCAATTTCAATTCTGAAAAAACAGACGATGCGGTGAGTGTTGTAAAGCTTGAAAATAAAGCTTTGGCAACTTCTGGCAGCTACAGAAAATTTAAAGAGCTCAACGGCAAAAAATATGCGCACGCTATAAATCCAATTACAGGAATGCCTGTATCGCACAGTGTTTTAAGTGTAAGCGTAATCGCCAATACCTGTGCCGAAGCGGATGCGTATGCTACGGCTTTTTTGATTTTAGGCAAAGAAGCATCCTTGAATTTGATAAAAAAAATAAACCTCAACGTTGAGGTTTATTTTATAGAAACTTCCGAAGAAGGAAATTTTAAAGAGTATAAATCGGAAGGATTTTAACTTATTTTTTCACCACCTTCACTACCCTACTTTCGTTCGTGTTTTTTAGATGTAATAAATATACACCTGTTGTGTAGTTAGATAAATTTATGGTCGTTTTTCCGTTCATTAAAACACCTTCAAAAACTACCTTACCTGTCATATCTGTAAGTGTTAAATCTGTAGGTAATACATTTTCCGTTACGATATTCAAATCCTCATTGGTTGGGTTTGGATATACTCTAAAGTTGGTTTTTTGATTTTCTATTGTAGAAACCGCACTGCTTATAGTAAAATTCACATTAGAAATGTCAAAAAAGTGTTGATTTGAACACATAACCATAACTCTTGCTACTGTTGTAGGAAGGTTAGGAACGGTAATAGTGTGCTCACCATCGTTAACTACGTTTGTAGCCAAAACATTTGGAAATGTAATCCCACCATCGGTAGATAAATATAAATTAACCTCCGCACAGTTTATAGGAGATAAATCTGTATTAGCAACATCCCACGTTACGCTCTCGGTAGCATCTCTATTCCAAGTTATGTTTGTGTTAGGATGGGTAACTAAAAATGGTCCTGTATTGGTATCAACGGCTACAGTGATATCTCTGTGGGTGTTGCAACTTCCTTGTGAATTCACATCGCTAACAACTACTCTAAATTTCATTGTTCTCTTCACATTAGGAAGAACTTCCCATTTTGGAGCTGTACTTTTTCTCAAATCATTAAGATTAGGAAAATATCTCATAGGGCTTGTGGTAGGGTCGAAACTTCTAAACATGGGTCCACCATCAGAGGTATTTCTAGGAGCCATTGGATAGGGGTCTGAAGATTTTTGTTTATCCATTTCTTCCCATTGATATAGCAATACATCTCCATCAGCATCGGTTGCTTCTGCTTTTAACACAAAAGGAGTGTTTCTGGGAATAGTTATATTTCCGGTAGTAGATGAAATTACAGGCGCGTTATTAGATAGCGTTGTTTTTACAGGACATGTGTGACCAGAGCTTGTTATAAACGTACCCATTTCTTGTATGGTTACGCCATGAAAATAATCATCGCTGTTGCTTTGTACATTTGGGGTGCAAATACCTGCATAACCTAAAATAGTGCTGGCACTTCCAGGTTCCACAGAAGTATTAATATTTCTTTGACAGTTGTTGCTTTGTGTATGATTGCCTCCAAATTGATGTCCCATTTCGTGAGCCACGTAGTCAATGTCAAAAGTATCGCCTTTTGGCGAAGAACTACCCGTTACACCTTGTGCTTTTCTACTACTGCTACATACGCTTCCTAAGCTGGCAATGCCACCGCCACCGGTAGAAAACACGTGACCTATATCGTAATTAGCTGTTCCAATAATATTGTCGCATGTAGTTTGGTTTTGCCCTAGCATTGTCCCACCATTATTATTAGAGTAAGGGTCAGTAGAGGCATTTAGAAAAATTATCAAGTCGTTATTCGGTATTATTTCCATAGTGATGGACAATGTTTTTTCATACACTCCATTTACACGGTTCATGGTGGTTACCTGTGCGGCAAGTGCTTTGCTTTTATCATTATTTGTAGTATTACTTCCGTGGTTGTTAGCATATTCGCCAGTACAGGCAAGGGCTAAACGATAGGTTCTTAAATCACAACTTCCAAACGCGGCAGCACTTCCAAAGAAATCAACCTCTTCATTAGAATGAGATTCATGTTGACATTCAAACTCTGGTTGTTCTGTTAAGTTTTCTTTCAAGTAAATAGAGTAATATTCATCGGTTGATGAATTGTAAGGATCAATAAACATTGTGCTTTCATCAGGTGAAAAAATCATCGCATGAAACCCTTTTGGAGTAATGTCTATTTTTCCAAATTCTGAAGGATTTCTCACATTTATAACATTGAATGTAGCAATTTCGGGATATTTTGCAGCCAAATCAGGGTGCATGGTGGTATTTCTTTCAACCGTATACTTATGATTCGTTCCATCTACATGAGGAATTTCAAGTTCATAAATAGTATTAGATTTTTTCAACTCATCAAAAGGAATGTTTTTCAAGCCTTCTCTGAGGGTAGAAATAGTCACTTTTAAGGTACGAGTTTCTGTAGCTTTTACATTGGGCTCACCCAAATGCGATATCATGGTTGAGTTGGTCTCATAGATGACTGGTTTTATAAATTCAGTTTTTTGAGAAAAACCAGAAATAGATACCGACAAAGCGATACCAAAACTTAATAGTGAAATGTAAATTTTACTCATCTTGTAAGAATTAAATGTTAAAACGTAACTATAAATGTAGTGAAAGTAGAGTTAAAAACAAAACAAAAAAACAACAAATTGTTGGAAGCCTAAATAAAAATAAGATATAACGATAAGATTGCCAGAAAAATACCAAACATGTTCTTTGGTGATAATTTCTCTTGATAGAATAAAAATCCTACAAGAGTTGAAAGTAATATGATGCCAATATTTAACACCAAAAAAGCTATGGAGGTGTCTAACTCTTGAAGCGCGGCAAAGAAAAATTTTAGCGAGAAATAATTAGGCACTCCTAAAAGAATTCCCCATAAAATATTTTTCTTGGTTGGCTTAAATTTTTGCTTTTTATTGAGAAATGAAAATACAATACCACATAAGGCAGCCGAGAGAAAAATTATCGAAAAAAACAATTCTTTTTGCTCATCTAAAACAAATTTGTTGGATTGACTAAATAGGATATCAGAAGCTCCTTGACCTACAAAAATTCCTAGTAAAATAAATAAGGCGATTTTCTTTAATTTGTTTTCGCCTTTTAGATTAATGATTAAAAACAATGAGCATATTGCCAATATTATGGCAACAACTGGTTTTGTAGAAACTTTTTCTAACCCTATAATAAATGAAAAGGCAATTGGAATTACTATGGATGCAATTTTGGAGGTAATTACCGTAACAGATATTCCCGATTGTTGGGTTGAAAAAGCAGTCAAATTGAACACTCCAATAAACAAAAACCCAATAGCTAAGGCGTAGGTGTAAAATGATTGGGGATTTTCGACAGAACCCATACTACTACCAAAGGATAAAAAAAATCCAAGAATTCCTGCGGTTAAGTTGTTTACAATAATAGCCGAAAAATTATCTACACCAAACTTCTCAAACCATTTAAAACATAGTATAAAATACGTGAATATGAGTATGGTGATGACTAAGCTAAGCATTGATATAAATTTCCAAAGTATCTTTTCCTAGCGCTTCTCTATTTTCCAAAACACCATTTATTTTAGGTGCTTTCAGTCCATCTTTAAGCGTAACATCACCTGTTAAAATGCGAGCTTCATCCCATAAATTTTCATTAATAAATAGTTCTAATGTTTTTTTTCCACCTTCAACCATTACCGATTGAATTTCTTTTTCGTAAAGAGCGTAACAAATTTCTTTAGCTGATTTTAAATCAAGAAAAATGGGCGGATGTGTGCCTTTAAAAATGTTTAAATCAAGGTTAAAGCTTTCTTGTTGCCCGAGTACAATTTTTATCGGATTATTCCCATTAATGGCTCTTACCGTAAGTTCGGGATTATCATTCAACACAGTGTTTTTTCCCACCAAAACAGCATCTTCTTGGCTGCGCCAAAGATGTGTTAATGACTGCGTTTCGGGTTGGGTTATCCAATTAATTTTTGCTTCAGAACTATCACGAATTTTATCCATACATCCATCGTTACTTTGCGCCCATTTTAAAATGATGTAAGGACGTTTTTTATTATGAAACGTGAAAAATCTTTTATTGAGTTCGATACATTCTTTCTCCAACACTCCAATGGTAACATCAACATTAGCTTCAATAAGTTTTTGTGCACCCTTTCCTTTAACTTTCTCATTTGCATCAACACATCCTATAACTACTTTTGGAATGTTATGTTCAATAATTAAATCTGCACAAGGAGGTGTTTTTCCATGATGAGCACAAGGTTCTAAATTTACGTACAACGTACATTTTGAAAGCAAGGATTTATCTTCAACCGCATTAATAGCGTTTACTTCTGCATGTGCTTCACCATATTTTTGATGATAACCTTCACCAATAATTTTATCATCACAAACAATTACACAACCCACCATTGGGTTGGGAGAAACACTTCCTAAGCCGTTTTTAGCAAGCTGCAGACAACGATTCATATAAATTTCATGATTTAACATAACGTAAATGGTTTTTTTATTTGCCCGAAATTAATAATTAAATAGCGTTACTTTTGTTAAAATTTATCTAAATGTTTGTGAGTACTAATAAAGTTTCATCCATAGTCAACTTATTTAAAAAGCGATTATCTTCCATTTACGATGAACGTGAGTTGCAAAACATCATTCACTTGTGTTTTGAACACATTATGGCATGGGATAAAATGACCTTTAGACAAAAACAAGACGATGCTTTGTCCGAATCTGAATTACTCCATTTTAATAGCATTATAAAACGATTGCAAAAAAACGAGCCGATACAGTATATTATGGGCCACACTGAATTTTACGGATTGAGGTTTTTAATAAATGACAACGTCCTAATTCCTCGTCCCGAAACGGAAGAGTTGGTGGACTTGATGGTTAAAGAAAACAAACACAAATCCATCCGAATTTTAGATGTTGGCACAGGTAGTGGATGCATTGCAGTAGCACTAAAAAAAAATCTACCACAATCAACAGTCGTGGCGATAGATGCAAGCAATGATGCTATTGAAGTTGCTCGCCAAAATGCTAAAAAAAATAATGTTGAGGTAGCGTTTATTACTATGGACATCTTTTCAGAAGATGTTTTATCTCTTGGTAAGTTTGATGTAATCGTTAGCAATCCGCCCTACATTACTAAACAAGAACAAAACCAAATGCGTGAACATGTGTTAGCGTTTGAACCACACCAAGCATTGTTTGTAAATCATTCGCCACTTGAGTTTTATGAGCGTATTTGTGAATTATCAAC
>JBKHVV010000018.1:0-27825 GCA_046569885.1 Bacteroidia bacterium | reverse complement strand
GATTGCTTAAACGCGGCATATTCAAGTTCAAGTTTTCTGTTTTCGACACATAACCCAATTCTTCCATCGCCTTGTCAAATCCTACTTTTTCGGCTTTGTTGTAAATCTCTAAAGCTTTATCGTAAAACTCATTTTTAGTGTCTTCTTGAGGGATGATTTTGGCATCAATAGTAGCTACTTTAAAGGTTTTGGCTTCTCTGCGTTCTAATACTTCGATGATGTGATATCCATACGTGGTTTTTACAACGCCTATTGAGCCAATCGGTTTGTCGAAACTAAAATCGTTAAACTCAGGCACCATTTGCCCTTCAGGAAACCACTCGTATTTACCGCCATTATTTTTTGAACCTGGGTCGTCAGAAAATTTTTCTACCATTTCATCAAAGTTCTTTTTGCTGCGTACCACGCTCACAATACTGTCTGCGCGTTTTTTTAGGCGCTTATCGTTTTCGTCAGAAGTATCGTTATTAAACGCTAAAAGAATGTGGCGTACGGTGGCTTCTTTTTGTGGTTTGGTAGCTACAATTTTAGATAGTTTATAAAAATTATCTTGGATGTAAGGTCCAACGATGGTTCCAGAATCTGCTTTTTGTAGCACTGAGTCTAATTCCGCAGGAAAGAAGTCGGACTTTCTGTATATTCCGTCAAATGTTGAGGTTTCTGCAAAGCGAGAAACAAATAGTGAATCGTTCTTAGAGGCTGCTAAATCATCTTTTACAGAGCTAATTTTCTCTAATGCTTTTTCTTTGTCTGCCTCTGATGGAGCAATTTCTATGTCAATATAATCAAACGCTCGATTTTCTATTTTTTGATCGTATTCTTCTTCATTTTTGTGTTCTTCGTAATACTTTTTTAAATCTTCATCGGTATAAGACACCAAGCTATCGGCAATAGCTGCATAGTTTTTATACACAAATGAAATATCGGCTTTGGTTTCTTCATCTTTGATGGTTTCTTTCGCTTCAAAACTTGTAACGTAAAGACCCTGCTTTACCATTGCTAAATACTTTTCTTTATTGCGTTGAGTTTTTAACGGATCTTCAAAAAACTGTTTCCAACGTGGCTTCATAGCTGGGTTGGATAAAATTTGAGGCAATTTTTTATTTAAAGAATCTTGGCTAAACTGACCATTGGCGTCTGCAAAATCAGGAACACTTTGAATGTTTGGATGACGTGCTACACCTGGTTCTCCCCAAATAAGTGCGTTTAATTCTTCTTTGCTCAAACCTTCTAAACCAAGTTTAGATAACTCCATTTTAAAGAGTGTATCTTTTATCATTTCTTGCCAAATTTGATTTTTTTGTTGGTCATCCGTAGCGCCTTGTGTGTACAAATCGTACTTCCAATCGGAGGCGCTGATGTCTTCTCCTTTAAAGGTACCTATTACGTCTGGTCGCTGATTTCCGCCCAACCAATTGATTACCTGCGAAGGGTCTATAACAAACAACAACATGGCAACGCCAACGGTGATAAATATTAACAGTGAATTTTCTCTAATTTTTCCAATTATTGACATATCTGTACGATGCTTTTAAAATTAAGAGTGCGAATATACAACCCGCTTTTGATTTTTTAAAATGAAGTTGCTAAAAGTTGAGATAAAAAATGTTCGTTGATAGTCTTTTTGTAACATCTTGCACAAAATACTCGTCAAAACCACCGCCCTTTTCACCTTAACTTACCTGCTGGAAGATTCTCCAAAAAGGGAAAAATAACACTAATTCCAAAAACCACAGGAGATATTTGTGAAACAATAAAGCTTCTAATTTCTGAGTGTTGATAATGGTTTTATTTTCCTATTTTTGCGCTTCAAGGTTGTTAGTGTTTGAAACATTTCTCTTTCCCATATTATCTTTTAAAGCAATTCGTTATTGTTGCCCGCGCAATTTTTTACCGCAGGCATTCGGTTATTGGTTTAGAAAACATTCCTAAAGACAAGCCCATTATTTTAGCACCCAATCATCAAAATGCTTTTATGGATCCTTTAATGGTAGCCATTGCATTACATCGCCAAACGTATTTTTTGGTGCGTGCCGATATATTTAAAAATCCTATCGTTTCAAAACTATTGCATGTAGTAAAAATGATGCCTGTGTACCGTATTCGAGATGGCGTAGTGAGCATGGTAAAAAATGAAGAAACGTTTAAAAAAGCACGCAAAATCTTGGGAGATAAACAATGTGTTATGTTGTTTCCTGAAGGAAATCATGGAAACAAAAAACAGTTGCGTCCGCTAAAAAAAGGAGCTGCCCGCATTGCTTTTGGTGCGGAGGAGCAGTACGATTTTAGGTTGGATATTCATGTAGTGCCTGTTTCGATAAACTATGGAAACTTCACCAATGCAGGTAGTACCTTGCAAGTGGTATTTTCCAAACCCATAAAGGTGTTGAACTACAAAGAAAGTTACAAATCCGACCCAAATAAAACACTGCTTTCATTCACTACAGATTTGCATCAAGCGATGAAAGAAAACTTAGCGCATTGGGAAGATGATTTTTATGTGTTCACCGAAAATAGCCGTAAAATTTTTGAGTTTGAATTGAGCCACGGTACGTTTAACGTAGATATTGAATTAGCCAACACCAAAAAATTATACTCGGTTTTAGAAAAAAGCAAAGCATCGTTTCAAGATAAATTGCCTACGCTTACAGAGCAATCGCAGCGCTACTTACAACTTATTTATAGCAATGGCTTAAAACCTTACGCAGCGTGGTACAACAAGCATCACACGTTAGATATGTTGTTGAGTTGGTTTATCATTGTGTTGTCATCGCCCGTGTGGTTGTTTGGTATTGTAAACAATGTGTTGCCGTTTCGTTTGCCATCGTGGATTGTACCCAAATTAATTAAAGACACACATTTTCACAGCTCGTTTAAAATGGCGTTAAAACTGGTAACGTTTCCATTTTTTTATGCCGTGCAGTTTTTACTGATGTATTATTTCACCACTATTACATGGGCTGTTTTATATATTTTAGCTGTGCCCTTCACTGGTTTTTTATCGTTACGCTTGTGGTATTTTATCAAGATGACCTACTACAAATGCCAATTTAATCGTAAGTTTGATACGAAGCAGGTAAAAGAAGCGTTAGCCATAAGAGCCGAACTAAAAGCATTTTTAGAACCGTATATTAATGAAATTTAAACAAGCAAAAACACTTAAGCAAGTAGCTGATTTTTTGGGTTGCACATTTGTTGGCGATGCCAATCACGAAGTGTTGGGCGTAAACGAAATTCATCGTGTTGAGCCCGGAGATATTGTGTTTGTTGACCATCCAAAATACTACGACAAGGCGCTTAAATCAAAAGCTACCATCATTTTAATTGATAAAGAAGTAGAATGTCCCAAGGGCAAAGGACTGCTAATTTCTTCTTCTCCGTTTGATGATTTTAATAAATTGACTCAGGCAGAAAATCCATTCACACCCATTGCTAAAACTGGCGCAATAAATACGCAAATTTCCAACTCTGCCATCATTTACCCGAATGTAAGTATTGGTAATAATGTAACCATTGGAGAAAATACCATCATATACAGCGGTGCGGTGATTTTAGATAACACCATCATTGGCAACAATGTGATTGTTGGACCTAATTCTGTAATTGGTTTCAATGCCTTTTATTACAAGAAAAAAGCAGACGGATATCAGAGAATGCACACCTGCGGAAGAACCATTATTGAGGATAACGTTGAAATTGGCGCATGTACTACCATTGATTGTGGCGTTACTGCCGATACCATTATTGGCGAGGGCACAAAACTCGATAACCACATACAAATTGGGCACGACACGATTGTTGGCAAGCATTGTTTGTTTGCGGCACATGTTGCTGTGGCTGGTTGTGTAACTATTGAAGATAACGTTACCCTGTGGGGACAAGTAGGTGTGAAGAGCGATGTGGTAATAGGAAAAGGCGCGGTTGTTTTAGCGCAATCAGGCGTTGGAGAGAATCTGCAAGCAGGTAAAACCTATTTTGGTAGCCCAGCCGAAGAAGCCCGTAGTAAAATGAAAGAATTAGCATACGTGAAACGAATTGAAGAACTATTTAGAGTGAATAAATAATTTGAAAATTTGAAGATGTGTCAATTTGAAAATACAAAGCCCATTAATTTTTTTCTTTTATTATTATTTCTTGTTATATCAATGCATTCTTTTTCTCAAAAAGGAAGTAGAAATTTAAAAAAAGTAGAAAGGGAAGTTTTGCGAAATCATAAGGCAAAAATTGATAGTGTTTTTAATTTTTATGTTGATTCTTTAGAAATAAAAAATTATAAGGAAGTATATTTTGGTTTTTCAGGTGATGAGGGTCACTGGGACGTAACAGAGCAAATAATGAAAAATAAATCTACCATTCTTAATTTTCAAGAAGAAATGTTATTTGTCAGAAGAACAGAAATTTCAAATAATGATAATTATACAGAACTAGATATATATACTAACTACCTAGGAAATTCTTATATTATAATTTTCAGAAGAATAAATGGTTCAGCAATGATTTTTCGAAAGCAATTACCAAACACTAAACACCAATAACTTTTAACTTTATAACTTTCAACCTTTAACTTGTTAAGTTGCCCAAAAAATTAGAACAAATATTAGAATTAAAAGAGTTTAAGCTCAATTCGCTGTTGGAGATTACCAAAGCCATCAACGAGAATTATTCTATAGAAAATCTTATAAAAATTTACGAATACATTTTGCGTGAGCAGCTGGGCATTAGCAAAGCCGTGTTGTTTAGTTTTCATGAAAAATGGGAGTGTTTGCTAAAGTATGGCGCAAAAGGTGTAGTCAATAAAATCAACATTCAAGGTGATTTATTACACATTAAAGAAATTACCGTAATAGAATCGTCTTCATCCATTTTAAGCGAGTTTGATGTGGTGATTCCTGTGTATCATAAACAAACCCCATTGGCGTATTTGCTTATTGGAAATTTAGGAAAAACAGAAGAGTTTAGCCCAGCGGTAAAACACATGTCGTTTATACAAACGCTTACCAATATTATCATGGTAGCGATAGAAAATAAGCATTTTGCCAAGCAAGCCATTTATCAAGAAATTGAAAACAAAGAGTTGGAAGTGGCACGTCAAATGCAAGCCATGTTGTTTCCACAAGAGTTGCCTTCGAATAATAGGGTAGATGTAGCAGCGCGTTATGTCTCTAAGCAATTGGTGGGTGGAGATTATTACGATTTCATTCAACTTAACCCCAACGAGTATGTAATGTGTATTGCGGATGTATCTGGAAAAGGCGTTTCTGCTGCGTTGTTGATGAGTAATTTTCAAGCACATTTAAAAGCGAATATCAAATACAATCACGAAAAACTCACCATAAAGCAACTGATGATTGACCTTAACGAAGAGGTGATGAAATCTGCCAAAGGAGAGAAGTTTATTACCTTTTTTTTTGCTTACTATAACGTGAGTAAAAAATTGCTGAAGTACGTTAACGCAGGGCACAACTATCCCGTTTTGACGGATGGAAAAATCGCCCGTTTGTTAAATAAAGGATGTATTGGCTTGGGTATGTTGGAAGAAATTCCACACATTGAAATGGAAGAAATTGAAATTTTACCTAATACAACATTAGTTTGTTATACGGATGGCTTGGTAGAGTTGGAAAATGCTAACGAAGAGTCCTTCGAGGTAGAACGTTTGATAGACATCATTCACAACAATTACCATTTATCTATGGTAGAGTTAGACGAACTTATTTTTAAAGAATTGGATAATTTTAGAAAAGACGCTCCTTACTTAGACGATACTGCTTTGTTGAGTTGTCGGTTTTTGTGAAAAATATCAATAGCCACAATAATACCAGCAAAGCCCCACACAGGAATGGCCGCTTTATCACTGTCAAGATAGTTATTCAGAATACCATGTACAAAGTAGGTACTCAATCCAACAATTACCGCTGATAGAATAATTTTCAATTCTTTGTCTTCAACAATGGAGTATAAGGTAATTCCTTTGTAAAATATGGTAGCAACAAGAATTAAAAACGCAGCTAAACCTATTACACCACTTTCTGATAGTGCACTTAAATATTCACTATGGGCATTGCCGCCATCACTAAAGTTGGTACTAATAATGGTTAAATCTTTCGACTGTTGAAAGGAAGTATATTCAAACATGTAAGTACCCGGACCCCATCCCAAAACAGGACGCTCTTTAAACATTTCAATAGCACAGTTCCATCTATTTAAACGCTCAAGATTCGAAGCATCTGTTGATATGTTTGACATTGACTGTATGCGTTCTCCAAATTCTTCTGTAGTATGTTCAGCATCATTTTTAGAAAGTTGGTATTGAATTTCATTCCAATTCATTATTACAAAAACTCCAGCCAACAAAGCTATTATGCTTAAAATTTTAAATTTCACCCTGAAATAAATTATACAAAACACGGCTACCCCAAATATCATACTTAGCCATGCTGCACGGGTGTATGAAAAGTATAGACCAATTAAAAAAACTATCAAGAGAACAATAAATCCTGAACGTAAAAGAGAGTTTTTTTTATTTATGAAATAAAATGCAACAACAGTAGGTAAAAACATCGCAATGATTGCTCCGTAGGACGTGTGATCTTTAAAAAACGGTTGCATCACCCAATGTCCAGGGTCTTCTTCAAACCCCATGCTTGCATGACGAATGAGTGTGTAAATAACCACAAATGCGAAGGGTATGGTATATATAATTAAAAATCTATAAATGTTATTTTTTTTCTCAAAGAGTTTAGCCCCAAAATAAAAAGCAGGAATAATCAGCCACATTTTAGCTAATAAAAACTTTAAAGAAACCAATGGATTTGAGCTTGACAAAGAGGTTAAAAAAATTATTGACAAATATAGTATAACTGCTATTGAAATAGGATGCGTAGAAATCTTAGTGTTGGTTTTGTAGTATAAACTTCTAACAAATATTAGGGTAAGTATTCCAAGTAAAAATGGTTCGGTAGGCAACGAAACTCCAATGCCAAATTCTCCATAATCTTCAAGGCTTATAGAAATTGGTGTGAAAAAAACTACCAACCAAAATAACTTATCCAGATGAAAAAAAGCCGTATAAATTATAATAAGTATGGCAGCTAATCCAATACCAATTAATGGAGTCCTTCCTGTATAAATTAGGTAGCCGTTAATTATTACAAAAAAGGCAATAAACAGGAAATGATACCTCTTTACAAGCCAGTCAATCATTTACGCCAATTTTAGGTGCTTAAATCTCTCGTAGAATAACAGCAGTATTGAAGAAAATAAAAGTGTTCCAACAGCACTTAAGGCTACAATTATCCATCTAATAGGCTTATCTTTTTTATCGGTAGCATACGCCTCTTGAATGACAAATTTTTGTGGTATTTGTTGGGTCATGTCTGATTCGTATTGAATTCTTGAGGTTTCAATAGCGTGATGCACTTCTGTTTTTGATTCTATTTCTTTGGAAAGTTTGTTGTAAAGAGCAATACTATATATGTCTGATGAGATGACATTCTTCGAGTCGGTCAGATTTGTTTCAAAGGGTTTTGTGGTTTTTGATAACGATTTTACAGAGTCTAATATAACATTCATTTCATGAACTAAATTACTTTTTAGCAACTCAACTTTTTTGTGAGCTAATTCTATACGCATAGCAATTATTTTATTCACAATAGTATCGTAATAATTTGCCATATCATTGGCTATTAAAGCAGCAGTGTCGGGATTTCTGTCTAAAACGATTATTTTGACAGCATTAAATTTAGACTTTGACACTCCGATGTTGCTTCTAAACGCACTAATAAGTTTATATTTACTTTCTTTTTTGTCTTTTTTAATTTTATATCTATCATACAGATTATACTTCTCCACTATAATATCCCTTAGCTCACCAGAACCCAAAATTTCCATCATTTGCTCTGTTTGTTCCTTATCTCCAAAAGAATTGAGGGCAAGTGAGGGCAACATATTAAAACCACTAAAATATATCGTGTTTGCTTTAACAGGAGCAATTATACATGTGGAAGCATATTGATCTTCCATTAGTAAAGAGATTGCTGAAGAGATAATGACAGACGCAGCAGTAGCTATAATTATTATTCTTCTTTTAGCCCAAAGAATTAAAAATAAATTGTCTGAACTGTATTCTGATTGATTCATAAATTATTTAGTAAAATGTTTGCCCACAAAAGTAATAAAATACCCTATAATTCTGTTTGAAAACTATCTTTGTTGTGAAATATTGTTTTAAGCGCATAAAATCTTGAAGGTTGTTGTAAATACAAGACTATTACTAAGCGGACGATTAGAAGGCATCGGTTGGTTTACTTATGAAATACTAAAGCGCGTTGTTAAAAACAACCCAGAGGTAGAGTTTTATTTTCTTTTTGACAGAAAATACAACCAAGAGTTTGTTTTTTCCAAAAACGTTACCCCAATTGTTCTATATCCTCAAGCAAGAAATGTACTACTTTTTAAAATATGGTTTGATTTCTCTGTAAAAAGAGCATTAAATCAAATAAAACCAGATATTTTTATTTCTCCAGATGGTTATTTATCGCTAAACACAAACACACCACAAATACCCGTAATTCATGATTTAAACTTTGAGCATCATCCCAACGATATGCCCAAAAAATATCTAAATTTTTACAAAAAATATTTTCCTCTTTTTGCGAAAAAAGCAAAACATATTATTACTGTTTCGGAGTACTCAAAACAAGATATTTCTAAAACATACGGAATTAATTCTGAAAATATCTCAGTAGTTTATAATGCTCCTGCTGAAATTTATAAACCTTTATCAGCAATAAATAAAAATAAAATTCGAGAAAAATATACCAACGGAAAACCTTATTTTATCTATGTTGGCTCTATAAATGCTCGTAAAAATCCTGTTAACTTACTTAAGGCATTTGATGTGTTTAAGTCGAAATTTAAAAGCGATTTTAAGCTTTTGATGGTTGGAAGCAAGATGTGGAATTATCCTGAATTTGATTCTACTTTAAATAATATGAAACACAAAAATGAGGTTATTTTTTTAGGGCATACCGAGCGTGAAAATTTAAGCAAATTAGTAGCATCGGCACAGGCGTTAATGTTTTTATCGTATTTTGAAGGTTTTGGAATTCCACTAGTGGAAGCCATGAAAACAGAAACCGCTATTTTGACGACCAATTATACCGCAATGCCCGAAGTTTGTGGTGATGCAGCTCTATATGCCAATCCTTTTGATGTTGAAGATATTGCCAAAAAGATGCAGCAACTTTCAACCGATGATGTATTCGTCAAAAGTTTAATCGAAAAAGGGAAACAACAAGTACAAAAATTTAACTGGGACAAATCCGCAGAAAAATTTTGGGAAGTTGTTGTAAGAACAATCAAACATGCTTAAATCATTTTTTGATAAAACCAAAATCGAAGCAGGCTGTGATGAAGCTGGCAGAGGTTGCTTGGCTGGTCCGGTGGTTGCAGCTGCTGTGATACTTCCAAAAAAGTTTACATCAAATCTTTTAAATGATTCAAAGCAACTTTCAAAAGCCAATCGTGATGCACTTAGAAAACGTATAGAAAAAGAAGTTGAGCATTGGGCTGTAGGCATAGTTTCTGAAAAAGAAATTGATAAAATAAATATTCTTAATGCTTCTTTTAAAGCCATGCATTTGGCTTTAGATAAATTGAAAGTACCGCCACAACTATTGTTGATTGATGGCAATAGATTTACATCGTATAAAAAAATTCCTCATCAGTGTATTGTTAAAGGCGATGCCAAATATATGTCTATTGCGGCTGCATCTATTTTAGCAAAAACTTACAGAGACGATATTATGGAGCAATTGCACGATGAATTTCCTCATTATGATTGGAAAAATAATAAAGGCTATCCAACTAAAAAACATAGAGAAGCCATACAAAAATTTGGTGCTACTAAGTGTCACCGAATGTCTTTTCAGTTGCTGTCCTCACAACAAGAGATTCAATTTTAGTTCTTCAACATCGTTTTGTTTGAATAATTTACTCACAGTTATTTTTCTTCTATAGATACCTGCTACTTTTGCTACTAATGAGAAAAAGCATTCTGATAGGAGCACTAATTTTATTAATTTCGTTATCTGTTTTTATAATTTATCGCGTTGAAAAATTGAATAATGATAGTATTGAGTTTCTAAGTGCTATTCCGGATAATTCTTTTTTGATAATTGGCTCAGAAAAAATTGATGCCACCATTCTCAAGCTTAATGAGACTTCGAGCATTTGGAAAAACATCAAACAAAGTTCTCAGGTTAATAAAAACTTTGATGAAGCAACTTCTTTTTTGAATCTTTTAGATGTCAATTTATCTTCAAAATTTGCCATTATTTTTTCTGGAAATAAAGACAATTATAACACTATTATACTTGTTTCTGCTGCACAGCCAAAGCATGAAGTTTCTATTCTTGAAAAAGAATTTAATACTGAAATTTATTATGAATACAAGCTCAAAGAAAATACATTTTTTGTGTATAAATTTCAAGATTTTATATACGCATCTAAGAAACTGTCTTCCATTCAAGATGTAGTAACTACTGTAAAAAGTAGCGCATTTTTGACTAGTAAAGTGGTTGATTATTTTACATCTAAACGCACTTCGGGTAAAGATTTTTTTGTCATTTCTAACAATTCGCTCACTAACGAAAATTTTAAACAGTGGGTTTACTATGATGGTGAAATTTCTATAGATAATATTTCATTGGTTGGCGCATATTCATTAAAAGATAGAATTAATGGACAGATTTCTCTTCAAAGTAGTTTACCCCAAAAATATAATTATACCATCAATGCTATTGATGATTCTCTGTCATTTGCTTCAGAAATTGCATATATACAAACCAAAGAAGGTAAAGCAGTTTTGCTTAAATTAAAAAAATCCATAAAATATACGTTGCTGCACGATAAGCTAATTCAAGATTCCACTAATCCGCAAAAATTTTCTATAAAATCAGAATATTTCAAAGAGTATTTTGAAAAAAAATGGTTAGATTCAGAAATTATTTATGGTATTGAAGATGTTGATTTTGCTGTATTTTCTGAAAACAGTGCTCTATCATCTGCCATTGCCTTTGAGATGAAAAATAAATCTTTTCGAGAAGAAAAAGATTTAGTGCGTTTAACGAATCAATACTCTGATAATTCTCAAACAGAAAACGCTATTTTAAAGCTATTAAGCGATTCAAAAATTCTATTAAATCAAAAATTTTATTACACCAATGATGAACATTTGGCTTTGGAAAAAATAGAACTTACTAAAGAAAGTGAATTTGCAGAAGAACAACGGGAATATTTGTGGCAAAAGGTAGTTGATAGCGATGTTTTGCAAGGACCATTTATCATCAAAAATCATCGAACCAACAATCAAGAAATTTTGGTTGTAGATAAAAATCATCAACTAAAATTATATGGAATCAATGGTGAATTAAAGTGGACAAAGCCAATTGGAGAAAAGATTATAGGTGGATTAGAACAAGTGGATATTCTAAACAATAAAAAACTTCAAATACTTTTCAATACTGCTTCAAAACTTTATTTGATAGATATTTTAGGAAACGATGTAGTTGGTTTTCCTGTTGCGTCAAAAGATCATTTCACCAATCAGGTAGCGCCCATTGATTATGATAAAAACAAAAACTACCGATTTATTTTAGCCACCAACAAACAACTTGTAGCGTTTGATAACATGGGTAAAAAAGTTTCTGGTTTTTCGCATCAGTTTGCCCAATCTGAAGTTAATTCTCAGCTAAGGCATTTTCAACTTTCTGGTAAAGATTATTTGGTTTTTAATGATGCAAAAGGTAAACTTTATTTCCTAAACAGAAAAGGTGAAGAACGCCATAAATCTACCTCAAAAGCAAGTTTAGTTAACGTTTTTTCAACGTTAAGCTTGTCTCAAAATATAGCAACAAGTTCTATTTATTCACTCGACTCGTTAGGTAGAATAGTAGAAATAAAGCTTAGTGAAAAAGTGCATAAAAAAATAAAAGATTCTTCCGTTTTAAACAGTTTGCATGTGTCATCTTCCGTAAAAGGAAAAAATTATTTAATCGGAATAAAAGATAGAGAAATTAGCATTTACAGTAAGTCTGGTGATTTGCTCAAAGAAATCAGTTGCGATTTTATGCCACTCAAAGCAGAACTTTACTTAGAAAATCTTCAGAAAGGACGACTTTTGGTACAATCTGTAAATAGCGAATTGTTCGTTTATAATTTTAAAACATCTTCGTTTGAAAAGGCGTTCAATAACATCTCCGCTATTTCGCCTATTTCAGATTTTGATGGCAATGGAAAGCTCAATTTTATTGCCATTCAAGACAATCGCATTTTTTGTTATGAATTAGATTGATTTTTGGCACAATTGTAGATGGTTTTATTGTAAATTTGTAACCATTAAGCGACCATTATGAAGTCATATACAAGCATATTTTTTTCTTTTTTGTTTATCTCTCTAGCAAATACTTTTTTTGCTCAAACAGATACCACCAAAAAAAATTGGGCAGTTTTTCCTCCAAAACCTCAAGTAACCATTATTACTTCCGATTCTTTGAGTGTAAAACCTTTATCTGACAAGCCGGGTATGTCAAAAATCAATGCCCCTGCTGATATAGAAACCATCAGCGAAGAGCTTCGTCAAAAATCTGAACCCAAGTCAAAAGGATATCGCTTACAAGTTTTTTTATCTCAAGATAAAGACCAAGTGATGAAAATGAAGGCAGAGTTTATGAAAAATTTTGACGATGTTGAAGTCTATGTAGATAGAAAAGCACCAAATTACGTTCTAAAAGTGGGCGATTTTTACAATCGTTTTGATGCTAACGCCTACAAAATAAAAATTTCATCTATTTATCCAAATGCTATCGTAGTTGGTGATGATATTCAGTTACCAAAAGTTGTGTTGGAAGAAAAAAATCAAAACTCTAACGAATAGAGTATTGCTTCTAAATCTCTTATGAGTTCTCGCTTTGGTGAGTTTGGGGCGAACACGTAACCTTCAACAGTAATTACCCGATTATTTTTTTCGTCAAGTGTTGTGAGCGAAATAAACGGACCACCCATAAAGTCGTTTTCCATTCTGTATTGTCCGCGAATTTCTACCGCAAATTTTCCATTTAAGTTTACCGTATCTGCTTTTGGTTGGTAGCCGTTCATCATTTGCGTGGTCATATACACATCGTCCGTTCCGCCTTTCACATGTTTTTTCAAAACGCTATTTCGTTTCTCAATTAGTTTTGATAAATGAAATGTGCTGTCTGAGGTGTAAGGATAATGATAAACAAAAAAACCTTGCTGCAAATCAAACGTGCGTCCTTGGCGCGTTATCATCCGTTCGTTGGTTGCCCACACAAAATCCGTTTTGTTTTCACCCACGTTGTAATCTTTCGGAAAAACTACACGTAGCTTATGTTTTTCTTCAATTTTTTTAATAGCTGGCTCACTTTTTAAAGAGTTGAAATAAGCTGCTACACGTTTTCTTTCCTCCAACAAAAACATCTCTACAATGGTAATACCATTTTTATCCATAAATGCTATAAAATCCTCTACACTTGGCGATTTTATTTCTACATACAATTGATTTTTTACCCATTTGTCTCTTAAAATTTGATGACTCAGTTTAGATAATTCTTTGTCGAACTTGACATAAACAATATTGCGATTGGCTTTATGATTTCGATTAAAATTTTTAAGAGGATAATTGCGTATTTCTAAAATCGGTTCAGCTTGTGGAGTGCCGTGTAAATTGCGACCAAAATACTTCTGAATTTCTTGCCCTGCTTCTCTCTCCCAATAAAACTCATCCATAAAAATAAGTACCTCACCGCGCATGCCGCTGCTATCGGTTTTAAAATCATCCGATTTTATATCGCTGCTACACGAGCTGAAAACAAATAAAAGTAGAATAGTAAAGAGATGTATTAATTTCATTATTTTCACTTTTTATCTATAACGTAGAAGGTACAAAGATATTATTTATTCTTTCAATTCCCCTGCAACCCACCCGTGTGAACAGCGATAATGGTTTTGTTGTCGTAACTACTTTTTTTGATTTCTTCTAACAAACCAAAAAATAGTTTAGCGGTGTAAACTTTGTCTAATTCGATATTATTTTCTGATTTAAACCACTGCATAAAGTCAAACAATGCTTGAGTAGTTTTTCCGTAACCACCAAAGTGATAATCTTCATTGATTTCTAATTGTGTTTGGTAGTCTTCTACAGTTGTTTCATCTAAAAAATAATTGAACAAGTGCGCGTTGACTTCTTGTCGCATAAAATCACCTTTTAACACCGAAAACCCTAACGCTAGTTGATGTGTTTTTAATCCAACTAAAATACCTGCCAAAGTTGTTCCTGTTCCGCATGCGCAAGCAATAATATCAAAATCAACATCAATTTCGGTTACTATTTCTGTGCAACCCGTAACGCCATAAAAATTGGCGCCACCTTCTGGTACAATGTGCGTATTCGGAAATTTTTGATGCAAATCATCTATGTGCCATTTTTCATTCCGCGCAGAATAATCTTCACGTGAAATAAAATGCAATTCCATGCCATCGTCCTTAGCTTTTTGCAAAGTTTTGTTTAATGGCTCATGTGCTAATTCCTCTCCCCTAATAAAGCCAATAGTTTTTACACCTAGTAGCTTTCCTGCTGCTGCCGTAGCCGCAATGTGGTTAGAGTAAGCGCCTCCAAAAGTTAGTAAGCCATCCTTTTTTTCTTGCTTTAGTTTTTCAATGTTGTACTTTAATTTCCGCCACTTATTACCCGAAACTTCTGAATGAATTAAATCATCGCGCTTAATGAACAATTTAACATCGTGCTCTGTTAGTAGGGGCAATTGGATGCGATGCAATGGGGTATTTTCTTGAAATGTACTCACCATGCAAAATTACCATTCGATTTGACTTAAAACCCTAACTTTGTAAAATGAATGATGATATGAGCGGATTTTCGAAAAAAAATAATCTCAATCCGGAAGATTATTATTTGAGTGTTGACGGCTTCATCATTTTTACAGAAAAATATCATTTAAAGCGCGGATATTGTTGCCAAAATGCTTGCAAGCATTGTCCGTATAAAGAGAAGCCCACCCCAAACCCTTCCAAAGGGAGTGAGTGAGAATTCTATTAAATGTTAAAAGGATTTATATAGTTATGCAGGAAATCAATTTAAAAAAGACACAAATTTCCTCTCCTTCGGAGAGGTCAGGAGAGGCGTTTAAAGCATTAATACAGCAAGGCATCCCTTCAGAATTACCTCCAAAAAAAACATACGACACCTCTGTTTCGCACGCGCCTAAGCGAAAGGATATTTTATCGGATGAAGAAAAAAAGTTGGCATTAAAAAATGCGCTGCGCTATTTCGACAAAAAACATCATGCCGAATTAATTTCTGAATTTAAAGAGGAACTCGACAAATACGGACGCATTTATATGTACCGTTTTATGCCAGATTATAAACTATATGCGCATCCGATTGATGAATACCCAGGCAAATCAATTCAAGCCAAATCCATTATGTTGATGATTCAAAACAATTTGGATCATGCAGTGGCGCAACACCCTCACGAACTCATCACTTATGGCGGAAATGGAGCGGTGTTTCAAAATTGGGCACAGTATTTATTAACCATGCAATACTTATCGGAAATGACCGATGAACAAACTCTGGTCATGTACTCTGGTCACCCGATGGGCTTATTTCCATCGCACAAAGATGCTCCAAGAGTTGTAGTTACCAATGGCATGATGATTCCCAACTATTCCAAACCCGATGATTGGGAAAAATTTAATGCGCTAGGTGTAACCCAATACGGACAAATGACGGCTGGTTCGTACATGTATATCGGTCCGCAAGGTATTGTACACGGTACTACCATTACCGTTTTAAATGGATGTAGAAAAATAGATACTAAAGGCACAACAGGAAAATTGTTTGTTACCTCAGGACTTGGTGGTATGAGTGGCGCGCAACCCAAAGCAGGAAATATAGCAGGTGTAGTTTCGGTTACTGCCGAAGTAAATTATGCGGCTACTAAAAAACGCCACGAACAAGGTTGGGTTGATGAGGTGATTTCTGATTTAGATGAACTTTGCGGAAGAGTTAGGAAAGCAGTTGCCAATAAAGAAGTTGTTTCTATCGCTTACGATGGCAACATTGTAGAAGTTTGGGAAAAATTTGATAAGGAAAATATTTATGTTGATTTAGGTTCTGACCAAACTTCTTTGCACAATCCTTGGGCGGGCGGTTATTATCCTGTCGGTTTATCTTATGAAGAGTCTAATAAGTTAATGGCTGAAAATCCAAAATTATTCAAAGAAAAAGTACAAGAAAGTTTGCAAAGACAAGTTAATGCTATTAATAAGCATGCTAAAAAGGGAACGTATTTCTTCGATTATGGTAACGCTTTTCTATTAGAGGCAAGCAGAGCCGGTGCAGATGTTTATAAAGATGAACAAGGCAACTTCACTAACTCCCCTTCCCTTGGGGAAGGGGCAGGGGGATGGGCTTATCCATCTTACGTGCAAGACATCATGGGACCAATGTGTTTCGATTACGGTTTTGGTCCATTCCGTTGGGTGTGTACCTCAGGCAAACCAGAAGACTTGAAAAAAACAGATGATATTGCCTGTGCGGTTTTGGAAGAAATGATGCATACGTCTCCTGCTGAAATCAAGCAACAAATGCAAGATAATATTACTTGGATAAAAGGTGCACAAGAAAACAAATTGGTAGTGGGTTCGCAAGCACGCATATTGTATGCCGATGCCGAAGGACGCATCAAAATTGCCGAAGCGTTTAACAAAGCCGTTGCCGATGGCACACTATCTGCTCCTGTTGTTTTAGGAAGAGACCATCACGATGTTTCAGGAACGGATTCACCTTACAGAGAAACGTCTAACATTTACGATGGTTCACAATTTACTGCCGATATGGCTATACATAACGTCATTGGCGATTCGTTTAGAGGTGCTACGTGGGTAAGCATCCACAACGGTGGCGGTGTAGGTTGGGGTGAAGTAATCAACGGTGGCTTTGGTATGACCTTAGATGGCTCTGCCGATGCTGATAGACGCTTAAAATCAATGCTATTTTGGGATGTGAATAATGGTATTGCCCGCAGAAGTTGGGCTAGAAATGAAGAAGCCATTTTTGCCATAAAACGCGAAATGGAACGCAATTCAAACTTAAAAGTAACTTTACCCAATATGGTAGATGAAAATTTGTTGTAAGCCCAAAAACAACCCTTTTTCATCGTAATATCTCATAACATTTATCGATTAAAATCGAAAATTATCATAATATTATGTGATTTTAATCGAAAATTATTATATTTTTGCATTATGATTAATAGACTTCCCATTTCTAATATAGAGCAAAAGTTATTTAAAGGGGAAGCTATTTTATTATTTGGAGCACGACAAGTAGGGAAAACAACTCTTTTGGAGTGTCTCATAAAGCAGTACGAAGCATCTGTACTGCATATTTCAGGTGACGAACCTGATGTTAGGGAGCTTTTCACCAACATTAACTCCACGCAATTAAAAAACTACATTGGCAATAACAAAATCATATTTATTGATGAAGCTCAACGTATTCCAAACATTGGTTTAACCTTAAAATTAATTACCGATAAACTCAAAAACCTACAAGTAATTGCCACTGGCTCATCTTCCTTTGAAATGGCTAATCAAATGAACGAGCCATTAACTGGAAGAAAATTTGAATTTAGATTGTTCCCTATTTCTTTTTCAGAAATGGTCAATCACCATGGCTTGTTGGAAGAAAAAAGACAACTAGAACAACGATTAATTTACGGAGCATATCCCGAAATTATAACAGCACCTCAACAAAGCGAAGAATTGCTCAATTTATTAGCAGATAGCTACCTCTATAAAGATATATTAATGCTTGATAGCGTAAAACGTCCAAAACTATTAGAAAAAATACTCAAAGCTCTGGCGTTGCAAATAGGTAGTGAAGTTTCGTTTAACGAAATTGCACAGTTAGTAGGAGCTGACAAAGGAACAGTAGAAAAATATATTCATTTGTTTGAGCAGACATTTGTTATCTTCACACTACCATCATTTAGCCGAAATGTTCGCAATGAACTCAAAAAAAGCAAAAAAATATACTTTTATGATTGCGGGATACGAAACGCTGTAATTGGCAACTATAGTCCAGTTCATAAGAGAACGGATGTAGGTGCACTATGGGAAAATTATTTAATGGCTGAACGAATGAAAAAACTACACTATGAAAATAGTAAAGCAAAATCATTTTTTTGGAGAACTACTCAGCAACAAGAAGTTGATTTAGTAGAAGAAGGCAATAACAAAATAGCCGCTTTTGAATTTAAGTGGAATGAAAAATTGAACGTTAAATTTCCAAAAACATTTTTAGATGCATATCCAAACACATCAATAAATGTAATAAGTAAAACAAATTATGAAGAATTTTTATTGTAAGCAATGAACCACTTCACTAATAAGGTTATTTGGATAACAGGCGCTAGCTCTGGTATTGGTAAGCAATTGGTATTGCAGTTAAATGCCTTGGGTGCTCAGGTTATTATTTCATCACGCAAACAAGATGAGTTGGAAGCGGTTAAAAATGCGTGTGCTCATCCAAATAAAACACATGTTGAACTACTCGATTTAACCGATATTTCTTCCTTTAATTCTATTACAGAAAAACTCATACAACAATTTGGTAAAATAGATATGCTGATTAACAACGGAGGTATATCGCAACGTAGTTTGGCATCAGAAACACCACTTGACATTGATCGAAAACTAATGGAAGTGAATTATTTTGGAAACATCGCTTTAACAAAGGCACTTCTGCCTTATTTGCAAAAACAACAAGCAGGACATGTCGTTGTGATTAGTAGTTTATCAGGCAAGTTTGGTTTCTTTTTGCGCTCGGCCTACGCTGCATCTAAACATGCTTTGGTGGGTTTTTACGAATCACTACGTTTGGAAGAAGAAAAAAACAACATCCACGTTTCTTTAGTATTTCCTGGTTTAATTAATACCGACATTTCAAAAAATGCCTTAACAAAAGAAGGACAGCCACACGGAAAATTAGACGATAAGCAAGCCAACGGCATTTCTGCAGAGCTGTGCGCTCAGCAAATAATTAAAGGTATTGAACGCCAACACCACGAAATTTTTGCAGGTGGAAAAGAACTAAACGCTGTTTGCATAAAACGCCTATTTCCAAAATTGTTTTATAAGATAATTAGAAAACAGAAACCATATTAATTTGTAATGAGAGGACTGCTCAGGAGTACGAAAAAAAAGTAGAGGGTTAGTAAAAAAGGGGCTTTCGCCCCTTTTTTTGTATATTTGGATTTATGAATTTGGTAAAGAGAAATATCAAATAAAACTTAATAGAGACTATTTAATGATTAAAAAGCACATCAAAACTTGGGTTTTAATGAAAGTTATATCAGTATTAATTAGTATTTTTTTTATTGGATGTCTTGTGAAACAAGATACTTCTGTTTTGAAATCTGTTGAAAAGATTGGTATTGCAAAAAATGCAAAAATGGGAGGCATAATAGTATCTAACGAAAATGAAATATTTTACATTGAAGGAGTTGAATTCTGGAAGGAAAAATATTTAGGAAAGAAGATTGTTGTTATGGGAGAATTAGTAGCTATTTATAATAACAAAATTAATAATGATTCTACTGAAATAATTCAGAATCAGGTGTCTCATACCTTGATAAAAAACCCGAAGATTAGATTTGCAAAGTGAGTAATCTTATTTTGTCTAAGTGATTTAGATGCACTAAAATTCTTCTCCCCCGCTTTCGCGAGTTTAGCGTAGCGTAACTCGTGCTAAAGTAAAAAAGACACACAGCGTACTACCGTAGCTGTTACAAAGGACAAGAGAATTAGTTTAAATATCGTAGGTGCTTTGCGTCATCCTGAACTTGTTTTAGGATCTTTATGTGAGATGCTGAAATAAATTCAGCATGACGATTGGTTTTAGATTGCTTCACTAGCGTTCGCAATGACGAAAAAGGAAGCTAGTGCGGCTGTTTTTCTACAACCCTCTCTGAAAATCCACCATCTTAATGCACGCAATGGCACATTCAATGCCTTTGTTGCCGAGTTTACCTCCGCTGCGGTCAATGGCTTGTTGTAGCGTGTTATCGGTAAGTACACCAAAAATTACAGGCTTGCCAAATTTTAGGTTTACATCCATAATGCCTTTGGCGGTGGCTTCGCACACAAAGTCGAAGTGCTTGGTTTCGCCTTGAATAACACTACCTAAGCAAACCACACCATCTACATTTCTACTTTCAATGAGTAGTTGTGCACCTAATGCCAATTCAAACGAACCAGGAACTAAGCTAACGTAAATGTTTTGCTCTTTAGCACCATGTTTTAAAAGTGTTTCTTTAGCGCCTTTCAATAAGTTAAAGGTAATGGTGCTGTTCCATTCAGACACCACAATGCCAAAGGTCATACTTTCTGCACTAGGTACAGAATCTGCATCGTAATGAGAAAGATTGGCAGTAGCCATGGGTTATTTTTTTAATCGCGCAATGTGCTTCAACGCATCACGTCCCTCTTGAGATTGAGAATATTTTTCTTTCAACTCTTCGTAAATTTCTAAGGCTTTGTCATTTTTACCTAAAAACTCATACGCTCTAGCGGCTTTGTTTAGATAAATACCACCTGTAAAAAAGTTGTCAGAGTTTCTACCTGCTTTTTCATAGTGGCTAACGGCTTTTTCGGCATTGCCTAATTCCATATACGCATCGCCAATAGCACCCAATTTAATGCTTGAAAGCATTTCGTCTTCGGCTTCAAATTCTTCTAAAGCGTTGATGGCTTCTTGAAATTTGCCAGTATTAAGGTAAGCTACACCCAAATCGTAGTAAGCCAAATTGCCCGAAGGCGTGTTGCCATATTTCTTCACAAATGCTTCTAAGCCCATAAACGTACCTGTAGAATCACCATAGATGGCTGTTTCGTAGTCCTCATTATTAAGAAGCATATACTCGGCTTTCCAAAAGTTGGCTTGAGCTTTCTCGTTGCGTGGTTTTACAATCAATTCGTTGTAGCCGAAATATCCGCCAATAATAACCGCAAGGGCTATTAAACCAATGTAAATAGGTTTTTTATAGTGTTCAAACTTTTCTTCAAGCGTTGATAATTGCTCACCTAAGTTAATGTCTTTTTCTTCTGCCATTTAAGCTAATGTTTTAATTTAACGTGCAAAAATATGATTTTTTGTACGTAAGTGTTATAAATCTTTATACTTTTTAAAACCCGTTGCGCTTTGAGAGAAAATTTTAGAAAGTATTTTTCCTAGTCTAAAGGGAGTTTTTACTTAAATTTTTCTACCTCAATTCGCTGTTGGCAAAAGAAGTATTCCTCTTGTTGGCTATTAGATGCTACAAAAATTAATTTTTCTACCGCATATTTTTCAATCATAGATGCATACCATTGTTTACCTTTATCGTCAAGGTTTGAGGTAGGCTCATCAAGCAACAATAAAGGACAATTAGATAAAATAGACAGTCCTAGCTTTACACGTTGGCGCATACCCGATGAATAGTTTTTTATCAACTTATCCTTTACGCCTTCGAGCTGAAATTCTTCTTCAAAAGAAGTGTTAATCGTTTTTAAGGGTTTTAATTTTTGGTAAAAATTGATAAGTTCTTGCAGTGTGTAGTGGTCGTACACATCTACATAAGGTGCAGCGTAAGACACGTGTTTGTACACATCGTTTATATCTATCGCTTCGTTGTTTCTAGAGAAAGAAATTTTTCCGTCTGATGGCGATAAAAAACCCGAAATAATTTTTAGTAAGGTAGATTTTCCAGAACCGTTACCTCCTAAAATTACCACTTTATCAGAAGCAGAAAAAGAATGATTGATGTTTTTAAAAATCCATTCTCTGCCAAACTTTTTACCAATATTTTCGAGTTGAACCAGCACGTAATTTAGATTATCGGTCCGCGCATAATGCCTTTGGTAGAGTTGCGAATAAACTCTAAAATTTCTTCTTTTTCGTTTGAATTGGGCAACTCTACATCGGCAATTTTTAAAGCGGTTGAAATGTTGCTATTTTGAACGTAAATGGTTCGGTAAACATCTTCAATGTTGAGGATTTGTTGGTCGGTATAACCTCTTCTGCGCAAACCAACAGCGTTTACACCAACATAAGATAGTGGTTCGCGAGCTGCTTTTACAAATGGAGGTACGTTTTTGCGCACCAGCGAACCACCAGCAATAAAGGCATGTTTACCAATATGTATAAACTGCTGAACAGCAACCACTCCTTCAATTATTACAAAGTCATCAATAGTTACATGTCCTGCCACTTGTGTTGAGTTGGCAATAATAACGTTATCTCCCAAAATGCAATCATGAGCTATATGTACGTATGCCATAAGTAAGCAATTACTTCCTACTACTGTTTTATTTCTGTCGGTTGTGCCTTTGTGAATGGTAACGTATTCTCTAATGATGGTGTTGTCGCCAATTTCGGTAGTGGTGTATTCTCCTTTGTATTTTAAATCTTGTGAAACGGGAGATATCACTGCACCTGGAAATATTTTACAGTCTTTTCCAATGCGAGCACCATCCATAATTACAGCATTAGGTCCAATCCACGTACCATCGCCAACTTCCACATCTGCAGTTATGGTGGCGAAGGATTCTACAACCACGTTTTTTCCGAGTTTAGCATCGGGATGTACATTAGAAAGTTTGCTCACACTCATAAGTAGATTTATTTTTCTTTAACAATTTGTGCCATCATTTCGGCTTCCATTACCTGTTGACCGTTTACATAAGCCACACCAGCCATGTGAACAATACCTCTACGAATAGGCGTGATAAGCTTCAAATCAAACACAACGGTATCTCCAGGAATTACTTTTTGCTTGAATTTTACTTTATCTATTTTCATAAAATAGGTTAAGTATTTTTCGGGTTCATCTACCTTGCTTAATGCAAAAATACCACCTACTTGAGCCATCGCTTCAATTTGTAAAACACCAGGCATTACTGGGTTTCCAGGAAAGTGTCCTGTAAATTGTGGCTCGTTCATCGTAATGTTTTTTACACCTATGATACCTTCATTGGTAATCTCCATGATTTTGTCAACCAATAAAAAAGGATAACGATGCGGCAGTAGTTTTTCAATATCGGTAATGTTGTAAAGTGGTTCTTTAGATAAGTCAAATTGCTTGCCTGATTTTTTCTTTTGTTCTTTGATTTTTTCTTTAATCATTTTAGCAAACGAAACATTGCCATAATGACCAGGACGTGCAGCCAAAACGTGCGCTTTGATGGGTTGACCAACTAACGCCAAATCACCAATAATGTCTAATAATTTATGGCGAGCAGGTTCGTTTTCGAAATGAAGTTTAGTATTGTTCAATGCACCAATTCCGCTTACTTCAACTTTTAAATGTTCTTTGCCTAATAGTTTTGCCAATTCGTTTAATTCTTCTTTTGGTATGTTGGCACGTTCTACTAAAATAATGGCGTTATCAATATCTCCGCCTTTTATGAGTCCTTTCTCTGCAAGAGCTTTTAACTCTTTCAAGAAAACAAATGTTCTGCAAGAAGAAATTTCTGGTTTAAATTCCTGCATTTTGTACATGTGCGCATGCTGCGTGCCCAAAACCGGTGAGCGATAATCTACCATTACGGTTGCTCTAAAATCGGGATAAGGAATGGCAAGCATTTCTATTTCTCGGTCTAAATCTTCGTAAGCTAAATTTTCGTTGAGTTCAAAATAATCGCGGTGGGCATTTTGTTCTACGATACCTGCTTTTTCAATTGCTTCAACAAAAAGTTTTGCGCTTCCATCTAAAATTGGTAATTCGGGAGAGTCTAGTTCTATCAATGCGTTATCCACACCCATACCATACAAAGCGGCTAAAAGATGCTCTGTAGTATGCACTTTCACGCCATTTTTTTCTAAAGTAGTTCCGCGCTCGGTAGTGGTTACATTGTCTGCATCGGCTTTAATTAAAGGCGAGCCTTCTACATCAACACGCTTGAACTGTATCCAATGATTTTCGGGAGCGGGTTTTAACGTAAGGTTAACTTTATTTCCTGTATGCAATCCAACACCTGAAATGCTTACTTCACTTGCAAGGGTTTGTTGTTTTTCACTCATAATTTATTTTTCTAGGTTGTCTATTTTCTTTTTTAAATCGGGTAGATTTTTGAACAATACGTATGATTTTTTGTAATCGCCAATACTAAATGCTGGTGAGCCTTGTACAATGGCACCTTTCTCAGTGATGGAATGTCCTACGCCAGATTGCGCGGCAATTTTTACTTCATCGGCAATGGTTAAATGTCCAACTATTCCAACTTGACCACCAATCATGCAATTTTTACCAATTTTGGTTGAGCCTGCAATGCCCGTTTGGGCTGCAATAACAGTATTTTCACCAATTTCTACATTGTGCGCTACTTGTATCAAATTATCCAATTTAACGCCTTTACGAATAATGGTTGAACCGAGCGTAGCTCTGTCAATGGTAGTGTTTGCACCAATTTCCACATGGTCTTCGATAATTACATTTCCAATTTGAGGCACTTTGTTGTAGTTATTTTCGCTATTAGGCGCAAATCCAAAACCATCTCCGCCAATAACTACACCCGAATGAATGGTACAATTAGCACCAATTACGGATGATTCATAAACACAAACGCCAGAAAAAATAATGGTATTATCACCAATCACTACATTATCTGCAATGCTTGTGTTGGCGTATATTTTAACGTTGTTGCCTACCTTAACATTTTCACCAATAGAAACAAAATCGCTAATAAAAACATCTTTACCAATTTGCGCAGATTTAGCCACAGCAGATTTTTCAGAAACGCCAACTTTATTGTTTTTGTAAGCGTTATACATTTCGAGAAGTTTCGCAAAACTTTCGTAAGCATTTTCTACACGAATAAGCGTACAGCCCTTTGGTAATGGCTTTGCTGCAACAAATGAGTTGTTTACTATTACCAACGATGCTTTGGTGGTATAGATGTATTCTTCGTACTTCGGATTGGCTAAAAACGACAACGTACCTTCTTTACCTTCTTCAATTTTAGAAAGATTATTTACTTTTTGAAAGGGATTGCCTTCAAGCGTTCCGTTAAGTACTTGCGCTATCTGCTCTGCGGTAAATTCCATTGCTCAAATTTAAAGATTTTTAGGATAGCAGATAAAATATTTGGTTACGGGCTTTGTCAGAGCTTGTATATTAAAGTTATCCGATGCTTCTGTAATATCTTTTATTTCTCCGTTTTTATAAAGAATATGAATGTGATCTTTTTTTGGATTATAGGCATTGTTTTGCTCTTTTCCTCTAAGTAAATAATAACCCAATTCTGCGTTAGATATTTTGTATTTGGCTATAATTTTTTTTGAAATTTTATCTACATAGCCTTTTGAAATAGGCATATTGCTAATTTCAATTTTGTAGAGTTTTCTACTCAGAATATTTTTACATAAATCGGATAAAATTTTGTCTTCGTGAGATGTCCAAACTTTAAATGCAGAAAGCAAATCAGAATCATCTAACAATGCAAAATGGTCTAACACTTCAGGTTTTTTGATAAAATCATTTTTCGCTAAATCATTATACAAAAAATATTTTAACGCAGGCGTTGCAAATAACTCTTTGCCCAATTTTGCTAATTCTTTAGCACGCTTTAAGGTTTGTACCAACATATACTCTGCTGATAACACCGCCTTGTGCAAATAGACTTGCCAATACATCAATCTGCGGGCAACAATAAATTTTTCGATAGAATAAATGCCTTTTTCTTCAACAACCAATTCATCTTTCACTACGTTGAGCATTTTTATAATGCGTTCGCTACCCACCACACCTTCCGAAACGCCACTATAAAAACTATCTCTGCGCAAATAGTCCAATCTATCTACATCCAATTGGCTTGATATGAGTTGATGTAAAAATTTTCGGTGATATTTATTGTTAAAAATCTTTATTGCTAACGTCAGTTTTCCATCAAACTGCTCATTTAAGCGCTTCATAAAAAGATTTGAAAAATTCTCATGGTTTACTCCGCCAACCAAAGTATTCTCTAAGGCATGAGAAAATGGTCCATGACCAATATCGTGCAACAAAATAGCAATTTGAACCGCTTGTTCTTCGTCATCCGTAACCTTTATGCCTTTGCTACGTAAAGTAGCAATAGCTTGTTGCATTAAAAACGTGCAACCCAACACATGATGAAAACGTGTGTGCACCGCTCCAGGATAAACCAAATGTGATAAGCCCAACTGATTGATGCGTCTTAAACGCTGAAAGTAAGGATGGTCTATCAGTTGAAGAATTAATTCGTCCGAAATAGTAATAAAACCATAAATCGGGTCGTTAAATATTTTAGATTTTGTTAAAGGCATCTAAGCCATTTTTTAGTTTCTTTACAAAACTATAACAATACGCGTAAATTCTAAGAAAAACCACAAAATAAAACACACGATGAACATTCTTTGGGCAGATGACGAAATAGAATTGCTAAAACCACACATACTTTTTTTAGAAGGAAAAGGTTACAACGTAAAAACCGTAAATAATGGCACTGATGCCTTTGAGGCAAGTAAACATCAAGATTTTGACATCATTTTTTTAGATGAAAATATGCCCGGACTTTCTGGTTTGGAAACGCTCGAAAAAATTAAAGAAATAAAACCGTTGACGCCTGTGGTGATGATTACCAAAAGCGAAGAAGAAAGCATCATGGAAGGTGCTATTGGTGGTAAAATTGCGGATTATTTAATCAAACCTGTCAATCCAAATCAAATTTTACTTTCGATAAAAAAGAATTTAGACTCAAAGCGTTTGGTAAACGAAAAAACCAACTTAGATTATCAAAAAGAATTTCGCCAAATAAGCATGCAAATGCAATCGCGCTTGAATTTGAGCGAGTGGTTTGATTTGTTTAAAAAAATTACCTACTGGGAATTGGAATTAGAAAACTCTAACGACAAAGGCATGCATGAAATTTTAACCATGCAAAAAACTGAAGCCAATCATTTGTTTTCACGATTTATAAAAGACAATTACTTGGATTGGCTCAACAAAAAAACGGATGAAACGCCTGTAATGTCGCACACGTTGATTAAAGATTTTTTTAAACCACTTACCGAGGGGAAAAAGAAACCGATTTTTTTAGTGGTGATTGACAACCTTCGTTACGACCAATGGATAATTCTTCAACCTCAGCTTTCAGAATTTTTTAAAGTTGTAAAAGAAGAACTTTATGTAAGCATTTTACCAACAGCCACACAGTATGCACGCAATGCCCTATTTGCAGGATTAATGCCTGCCGAAATTCAAAAAAAATTCCCCGACCTTTGGAAAAATGATGAAGATGAAGGCGGAAAAAATCTTCATGAACAAGAATTATTTGAAGCACAAATGAAGCGTTTGGGAGTTTCATCAAAAATCTCTTACAACAAAATAACCAACCTCAACGCTGGAAAAAAATTGGTTGAAAATTTCAATCAATTAATGAATAACGATATCAACGTGATTGTGTACAACTTTGTAGATATGCTCTCTCACGCGCGTACCGACATGGAAGTTATTCGCGAGTTGGCAGATGATGAACCAGCCTATCGTTCATTAACTAAAAGTTGGTTTGAACATTCGCCACTTTTAGATTTGCTTAAAAAAATGGCAGAGCATAAATGCGATGTCGCACTTACTACTGACCATGGCACGATAAAAGTTGATCAACCAAGCAAAGTAATTGGCGATAAAAATACCACTACCAATTTGCGCTACAAACAAGGCA
>JBKHVV010000017.1:0-28010 GCA_046569885.1 Bacteroidia bacterium | reverse complement strand
CGATTCGTATTTTTCAATATCTTCAAGATAAGAATTTACTTGTTTGCCATCTGTATTTCCTCGTGTATATTGACCTTTTACAGAATTTGTTTGCGCATCATCTGGGGTAAAATGACGAATTGAATGAAGCACCTTTAGCTTCTCGGCTCTTACATTTTCTGGTGTTAAAGCTGAAGGGGGCTCCATTGCTACAAGACAGAGAAGTTGTAGTAAATGGTTTTGCACCATATCCAATAGAGCCCCTGTGTTGTCATAGTAATTACCACGCTGGTTTACGCCAACACTTTCAGCTACCGTAATTTGTATATTATCGATGTTTTCTCTATTCCAAGCTTTTTCAAAAAGATGATTGGTAAAACGAAGCACCATTAGGTTTTGTACAGTTTCTTTACCCAAATAATGGTCTATTCTATAAATCTGATTTTCTTTAAAAACCGCTCTAAGTTTGTTGTTAATGGTTCTAAAGCTTTTTAAATCACTTCCCAAAGGTTTTTCTACAACTACTTTACACGAGTCGCTTATAAGTCCAGAATTCTTTAGCGACTGACTAATTTCTTCAAAGGCTGAAGATGGAGTAGAGTAGTAGTATATATTTTGATATTTAGGATTTTTTTCTAACTCATTTTTTAGTTTTTCGTACTCCGTTTTGTTGTTCTCTTTAAGCGTTACAACAGAAATATGCTTAGAAAATTCATCAAAGTCTTTTTTCGAAAAATTTGAAATTTTTTCTTTTAAATATTTCTCTACTTCAGATAAAAATTCTTCTCTTTTTTTATCTTTTCTGCTAATAGCAATTATATTAAAATTACTTTTTATTTGCTTGTCTATAAATCTATACATAAGCGATGGATATAATTTATAAAAAGCCAAATCACCATCGCCACCCAAAACTATCAAGTTAAAATCTTTTACGGTATAAGATATTTTTTCTATCATGCTTATTGTAAAAATTACACTAATATAATGCTAAACAATCCACGCGTGTTTTAAATAATTGTTAAACATTTAAGCTACCTTTTTTGCAAGATGATACTGCACTAAATTATCTATCGGACACTTTGCTATAGATTCTATTTTTAAAGAGTGTCTATTAGCTACTTTAGTTAGCAAGTCTCTAAAGTGATATGCTATAGAGCCGACAAATCCAAGATTAAGCGCTTTGTGTTGTTTATAGGGCAACACTCTTACGCTTAAAAATTCTTCAAAACCTTCCTCAACAATTTGCATTAATTGATCATTTTTAGGATGTAATCCGTAAAAAGAAGCAAAACTTGCTAGGTAAACATTGGGGTTTTGACCTTTATAGGTACGATTTAAAATTTCATCAACGGAGGTTTTAAATTCATCTTCAAACGATGCTTTTAAATCTTCATCCATTTGGTTGGACAGATAAAGCTTTAGAAGTCGAATACCCAAATAAGAACCACTGCCTTCATCTCCAAAAATAAAACCATGCGAAGGAATGTTTTCTAAAATTTCATATCCATTCCAAACACACGAGTTTGCGCCTGTTCCAAGTATGCAGGCTATTCCGGGGTTTTCGCCTAATGAAGCTCGCGATGCAGCAATCATGTCGTGGTTAATACTTACTTCCGCATTTTTAAATATTTTTTCAAGAGGTAATTGAACAACCAAGTTTTTCTCATTGGAGGAGCAACCAGCGCCATAAAAATATACTTCAGAAATTTGAGGTAACAGTTCTTGAATGTCTTCAAAAGACTTTCTCAAAGTGCTAAAAATAAAATCGGATGTTTGAAAATAAGGGTTAAAGCCAATCGTTCTAACTCTTTTTAGTTCTAAACCTTCTTCATCCACAATTACCCAGTCAGTCTTTGTAGAGCCGCTGTCTGCAATAATTTTTAAATTCTTCATGGTACTACTTTAAATGGTATGTTTCCTGTTGCAACGTTTCCATTTCCATCATGAATAAAAAGAAATAGGCGATATTCTCCTTCTTTTATTGGCGATGTAAACGACACGTTGTTTTGCTTCAACGTTGATTTATTAAAATTTCCCTTAAGTGGTTTGGGCGCTTTTTCAGCATCTCCTCCTGTACGTTTATCGGTACTTTCGGGAATGATTAACCACTCATAATTTAACTCATCGTTATCTAAATCTATACTTTTAACAGAAGCGGTCATTTGTGTAGATGGTTTAATAATAATGTTGTCGTTAGAAATTTTATTATTCAGTTTAAAATCGTTAATAATTGGCGCTTTGTTTGATGGCTCTTTTCCACTCCAGTTTCTAATTAAAATGTCCATTACTTCGGTTTCTTCACCTTCCTCTGTAAATAAACCAAACCATGTAGAGGTATGCTCTTGTTTTTGTCCCCACAAAAACACGTAGGATCCCAAACAATTTTCTTTATCTGAAAGAATGGCGTCTATACTTTTTTGATAGGTATTTGCTTTTTGAGTACTTGTTTCTTCGATAGAAGCACCCCAGCTTGTTTTTTCTACTTCCCACCATCCATATGGTCCCCATTCGGCAACAATGTAGGGTTTTTCCCAACCGTACATTGTTATAGCTTTTGGCAAATATGAAATATCTCCGTAGGTGTTTACGCCTAAAATATCTAAGCTAGGTGTGTGTTTGTTAATGAGTTTAATTTCTGCAGGGTCTAAACCAGCTGTTACCAACATGGTTGGGTGGTTTGGGTCTTCTTCTTTTACAATTTGGCACACATCTTCCATGTGTTTCCACACATTAAAATTGGTGTAGTCTAAATCCATTTCGTTGCCTACACCCCAAATTAAAATGGATGGATGGTCTTTATATTTTCTTACGGTTTGACGCACCATTTCAAGCTGAGCTTTTAAGGCATCTTCATTGCTGTAATCGAATCCTTGGCGTTCTTGACCAATCCAAATACCAAAACAAACGGTTAAACCATGTTTTTGTGCGTTTGCTAAAACAGCATCGGTTTCATCACTAATGCCCCATGTTCTAATTGAATTACCTCCGTATTTTTTTAATTCTTCCAATTTAACAGTTCCGCCAGCACCATTGATGTAATAAGGTTGACCGTCTTTTAGCAGTTGAAACCCATTTTCATTTTTCACAATTTCTACGTTTGATGCAAAAGCAAAAACGGAGATAAGCTGAAGTACTATTATTTTTAAAACGTTACTCAAGATTATTCGGCTATGTAAATTTTTTCTGAAGATACTTCATTTTCTGTTATCACATTTACTATGTAAATGCCATTATCAAGAAAAGATAAATCAAGTAGTGTTTTTCCTTTATATGTTTCTTCAAAAACAGTATTTCCCATAATACCCATTACTTTCAACGTATATTCAACTTTTTCATCGAGGGTAAGCGATAGTTGTTTTTTGTATGCATAGATGGTTATGTTGTTTTCTTTGAAAGTAACCACTGTTGGGGATGACTCGGTAATTTTTCCGCTATGAAGTAACTCTTCTTTTATTTTATAATAATTAGTTCCTTTAAAGGGCAATTTATCAACATAAACGTAATTTAGCCGATTTTCTATACTAAACAAACTCGTAAGAGATTCGTAATAAATCCCATCTTTACTTTTTAATAATTCGTATTTAGCAGAGATGTTTTCACTGTTATGCCACATTAGTTCTACAGTTTTGTTTTTTTGATGGGCATTAAAATTTAAGTTTTCTGCATCTAATGCATTGGGTCCTATATTAAAACTACAAACTTGATTCTGACCCGCAAACGAACCATTATACCCGCTAGAGAATGCAAAATTGACAGAATCATCATCAAAATAATTTCGAATATCTTGATTAAGCGTGATGTATGTGGTTCCATCAATGGTTATGGTTAATTGATTTGTGGAAGCATTCCAACACATACGAAAAGTGTGTGGATTACCATCGTCCATGTTTGGTAAACACGCTTGTTGTACAAAGGTATTGTTATTACCATCTTCGACAATAGAAACATGATCACAAGAAGGGTCTGCATCACCATCTGTAGAATTATTAAATACATCTATCTCAACTGTTAAGGCACCGCCATTACTCGTATTTGTGTTGGTTAGATTGTTATAACCTAAGTTGCCCCCTTCTGCACAACCGTAGGGTGTGCTGCATGGGAAGGCACTTCCTTTGTTGGTGTTATCAACCATTGAAAAGGCAATACCATCAGATGTAAGCGTTGATAATGTGAATGTAAATTCGGCACAAAAGCTACAGTTTAAATCGTATCTAACGGTGTGCCACGATAAGTCGCAAGTGGTTCCTGCAAGAATTAAGCAATTACCCGATTCGCCATAGGTAACGCCTTGCTCATGTTTCCATGTGTCAGATGTGCAACCAATTGAGCCACCATCTGTAACGTTAAAATCAGAAGGGCTTGTAGTAGGGCATTGTGAAAACGTAGTGTATCCAAAAGAGATAAGAACGAGGGTTAAAATTGATGTTAAGTTTTTCATTTTTCTTAGTGTTTTATGTACAATATGGTTGATAAATTTTTTTAATTTTTTTGATACACCCTAACGTAATCCACTTCCATATACTTGGCTTTCTGTAATTCTTGTACGTCAATAGCCCCGCCTAGGTTTCCGCCTACGGCAGTGTTTAAAAGCAGATGAAATTCAGCATCGAATGGCCAAGTTTTATTTATGGTTTCGGCTGTTCGTAAAACTCTATAGGTTTCGGTGCTATCTCTAAACCACACTATTTTATTCTCATCCCACTCTATAGCGTACGTGTGAAAGTTATTATCAACAACAATAGCTTCTGGCTCTCCTAATTGGTTATGATTTCCAAAAGCATCTGCAAAATGTATGGTATTTAAAATTTCATTTGGCGCATTACCTACGTATTCCATAATGTCAATTTCGCCACTAACGGGCCATGGGTTTGTTGGATGAGAAGGCAACATCCATAGTGCATGCCACAAGCCACCTGTATTTGCCATTTTTATGGAAGCTTCAACTTTGCCGTATTTAAAATCAAGCTTTTCAAGAGTTCTGATGCGTGCTGAGGTAAATTGATAGTTTTTAATGTCTTCTCTAATTGACTTTATTCTTAGCACTCCATTTGCGATGGAAACATTTTCTTTTCTGTAGTATTGGTCTTCGTTGTTGCCCCAGCGCCACAAACCATATTCTGAGCCATCACCTAATTGGTATTCCCACTTGGTTTCGTCTAATTCGCTTTTATCAAATTCATCAGACCAAATAAGCGTGTATTCTTTTTGAATAGGATCGCTTTGCTCGCATGAATTAAATCCGAGCAAACAAAGCGATAATACTATGGTAGAAATTTTACTCAATGTTTTAGTTATTTAACAATTTTTTGTGTTAAAATGTTTCCGTTTTCTAAAGAAACAGAAACTAAATAAACGCCTTTTTCTAAAGTTGACACATCAACAACATTAGACAACTTTGTTTCATAATTTTCAATCAATAACTTTCCAGTTAAATCATACAACTTTATACTTGATATTCTATTTTCTGATGTAATGGTTAAATTGTCTTTAACAGGGTTTGGGTAAAATTCTAAAGAAAATTTATTGTTTTCTGTAATGGACGCTACAGCATCGTTTGTAAATTTAAAATTGTCGTAATAGATTACATCTTCGGTTGTAGTAGCAGGATTTAGCAACAACACATATTTTGCAATAGACGTGGAAGGTGAAATAGACGATAAATCCATTTTAAATTCTTGCCAATCAGCAGTAGAAGATGTTGTAAAGGTTACTTCAATTAAGTTGGTGTTAGCTGCATCTTGAAAAATCACTAAGAAATTTTGTGGTGCGTTAGGGTCGTACAACATGATGTTTGCGGTTTTGTACGTAGTGTTTTCAAATGGAAAATCTAGCGATCCTCCGAAAGCACCATCCGTAACCCCTGTAGTCCATTTAGTAAATTTACCAACATTTGTAGAGGTGTTTATGCCAGAAGAGTTTGGGTTTGTTTCATTAGCTAAATTTCCATTAATAAAATCATAAGACACATTTCTTTGACATTCAAAATCGTCACCGATAGTTTGGTCTGGAGTTACGCTTCCACAAGGGTCGGTAAATTCAGGACCCATAAGATCATCGAAAATAAATATTTGATCGTTGTTTGAACCCGGGTCGAATAAAATAACCATTCTATCTACATCTGTGTTTGCAACAGTGTTGTCAGGCTGATTTGAAAACGTAAACTCTATCGTTTCCCATGCGTTTGACGTTGTGGTTAAAACAGTGTATTCACTATGTCTGCCTGTTGGATAGTTAGTAGGTTGAGCAGCCGTTTTATTTTCAAGCGTAATTTGTACGGTTATACCAACACCTGGACTAAAAATTTTCATAGACATTTTTTTTGTTCCGCTTAAATAATCGGAAACATCATCAATGACTAATGTTCCGGAAGGATCAATCACTATTACATCATACGTTTGAGTGCTTCTACCGTATCTTGCACACAAGGCACTAGAGTTAATGCCTGCAGTTTCTGGATTGGCAAATTCTTGGTTTAAAGCACCATTTACAAAGGTGTAGTCAATACTTCCCGGATTATCAAAATCATCCCAAGTAACTTGAGTAAACCCAACATACGATAGTAGAGAGAAAGCCGAAGCGAAAAGTAATTTTTTAGTCATAATTCTTAATTTTTATATGTTTTACCTTATTGTCAATTTTACAATTACTATAACAAAAGTAAATTAATAAAATGAAATTTCCAAATTTATTTCACTAAAAAATTAATTTTTTGTGAATTTATTGACAACTCAAAATCACCACTTTCAACTTGCCAAAGGTTGTCTCTATTGACAAAAGCGAGCTCGGAAATAGGAATGGATAATTTCACTTTTTTGGATTGCCCACCTTTAATTTCTATTTTTTTAAAAGCACGCAATCTTTTTATGCTAGGCGTAACGCTTGCCACTAAATCGCTAACATATACTTGCACCACTTCTTTGCCATCAATGTTCGATGTGTTTTGAATTTCAATAGAAACATATATGGTGTCATTTTGGCTATATTCCTTTTTGTCTATGGATACATTAGAATACTCAAAGCTTGAGTAGCTTAACCCATAACCAAAATCCCACTGTGAGTTGGTGGTGTTTACAACAGGTGTTTGGTCTCCCAAAGAAGAGGTTTGTCCTAAAAAGCGATCGAATTTTTCGGTGTGCTTATGGTCGTAAACCACATGTAGCCCTGGGTATTTAGGATAGGTAAATGGCAACTTTCCGCTTGGGTTGTTGTCGCCAAACAAGGTTTCTGCAATAGCTATGCCGCCTTCGTCACCTGGTAAATAACCAATTAAAATGGCGTTAGCCAATGGCTCAATATCGCGCATAATTAACGGGCGATTGGTGGTAGTTACCAACACAATAGGCTTACCTGTTTTGCGTAATTCTTTCACTAAGTTTTGCTGCGCTTCAGGAAAATCAGACAAGTTAATATCTGCAGGACCTTCGGTAGCTGCTTTTTCTGCCAAGCACACTATCAATACATCTGCATTTCTTGCTTGAGCAATTGCTTTGTTGGTATTGATGTCTTTATCTAAAGAAGCGCCTTCTACATAGCTTACATTTTGTGCAATATCTTTTATCGCTTCAATAATGGTTTTTTTACCAACGGTGTTGTATTTGGTTTCTTCACCTTGCCATGTGTGCGTCCAACCGCCATTCATGTAATTGAGTGAATTAGCTCCTGGTCCAGTAACTAAAACTTTAGCCGTTTTACTGATAGGTAATGCACCTTCATTTTTTACCATCGTAATGCATTCTCTGGCAGCATTCAAACTTACTAAAGCATGCTCTTCAGAACCAAATTTGATGAAGCTGTCAAAATCGTGGTAAGGTTTTTCAAACAATCCTAATTGTTTTTTTACCCACAAAATTCTTCTCACCGATTCGTCTAATCTCGACTCAGGTACTTTACCCTCTTTTACTAATTCAATTAAGGCATCGTTAAAAGTGTAATCGTTAGGCGTCATGCTCATGTCGATACCTGCCATTACTGCTTGATAAACGGCATCTTTCATGTCGGTAGCAATGTGGTGGTCTTTGTAAAGTTTGGCAACATCTTCCCAATCGGTAACTGCTATGCCTTTAAAGCCCAATTCTTCTCGTAAAAGTTTTGTAAGAATGTTGTAATCTGCGTGTACAGGAATACCGTTTACCTCTCCAGAATTTATCATTAAGGTTAGTGCGCCTTCTTTTATGGCTGCTTCAAATGTTGGTAAAAAATACTCTCTTAACTGACGTTCAGGAATCCATGCAGGGGTTCTGTCTTTACCTGAAAGCGGCATGCTGTAGCCCACAAAGTGTTTTAAGCAAGCGGCTACTTTTTCTGGATGACTTACATCATCTCCTTGATACCCTCTTACACATGCTTTAGCCATAGTTTTGGCGAGATACACATCTTCACCATAGGTTTCAAAAAAACGACCCCACAATGGTTGTCTTCCTAAGTCAAGTACTGGTGAGAAGTTCCATGAAATACCCGATGCTGAAACATCATAAGCAGTAATAGAAGCGGCTTGTTCAACCAAGTCTGGATTCCAAGTGGCTGCTTGTGCAATTTGTTGCGGAAATAAGGTAGCGCCTACGGTATAATTGGCACCATGAATGGCGTCAATACCGTAAATGATGGGAATTTTGTTGCCTTGTGTAGTTGCTTTATTTTGGACAGTGGTAATGATTTCTCTCCAATGTTCTCTGGTGTAGGTATGTCCGCCAGCATTTAAAAACGAACCCACAAAATATTTGTTAATAGCAATATCAAGTTTTGCAGAATCTAATTGATGTGGCTCAACTAAGTTGTAAATTTCTCCAACAGAAATGGCGTCAATGTTAATCTGCGTCATTTGTCCCACTTTTTCTTCGATGGACATTTTAGCAATCATTTGCTCAATGTCATCGCCATAAGGAAAGGAATTTTTTTGTGAGTTGTTTTGACAAGATGAACAACAAACAAACACAATTAAGATGAAAAAAATCTTTCTTAAAACTTCCATCCATCCATGATTTTAATATCGTCTAAATACACCGTGCCGGATGTTTTACCAATAAATACAATTTGTTTTATTTGGTCTAAACGAAATCCTTTTTCTTCTAATTGAAAATCTTTAAGGGGAATTTTAATGGTTGTCCAATTTTTCTCGCCTACGTTTACCGAAAAGCTGGAATAAAGCTGGCTGTAATGTCCTGAAAAATCTTCTAAGGCAACATTAAATTCGGCCATATTTGAAGTTTTAAGTTTGAATTGAAGCATGGCATCTTTTTCTATTCCTCTAAAATTTATTTGATACCAATCGTTCCAGTTTATTGCCCATTTTGCCCATTCACAATTTTCTACTTCAAACTCCCATGATATAATTTTATTACCAGTTGTGTCGGTAAGTTCTTTTAGTTCGTGACAGAATTTTTCGCCATATCCCCAAGTATCATTTTCTAAGTTACCTTCTCTATAAACAATTTGATTAATGTTGCCTTTTGGTTTCATTGCTTCAACATCTGTCAGCATTTTTTGGTATTGCTCTTCCGAAAAATCAATCAATTTAATTTCGTCTAAATAGAAACTTCCAGCACCTTCTAATTGAAATTGCATTTGTTTAATAGAAGTAATATCTACGTCATCGTTTCTACCATCGTTTGGGTCGGTAGCAAAATGCCACATTGGAATAATCATTTGTTTCCAGGTAGTGTCTATTTCTAAACCATAGAGATATTTTTTTGTATCAGTAAACAAATAAGTCCCTCCACCAGAAAAGTCTTGAAGTCCTAAAACAATAGGAATGGCACCCGCTACTTTTTGTTGCGTTCTTACGTAAAATGAAAGGGCTTTTTTATGTTGATATTCTGAAACATTGGTTGGAGCCCAGTTACTATAGCTGTTGCCAAAACCAATCCATTCGCAGCCTTTGCTTTTATCCCACGAAATTTTAATAGAAGCGTTACCAGAATAAAAAACGTTTTTTACTATTTCGAAATTACCACACTCAAATAATGAGTTCCACATAGTGCCAGCAGCATCTTCATAGATGATTTGGCTTGAAACTTCTTCGGATTTTTCAGGCTCTAAAAATTCATCATACAGTGATTGTTGCTTAAAGGTTGTTCCACAAGCAGCAAACAAAAGTGATATTGAAACTATTTTAAAGTACTTTATCAAGGTCTGTAAGGTTCGTCTGTTGTGAAAATGATGTGGTCGGCAAATGCTTTAGCGTTGCCGTTGGCTGGATTTGCTAAGAAAAACACATTGATGGCGTAAAGTTTAGATGGTTCTGGAAGTCCATTTCCGAACACTTCAAGTTTATTTCCTTCGGCATCAAATTGAAGGTCGTTATAGTTAAGACTAATCAAATCCCAGCCATCTTTTTTGTACCAATATTCGTATATGTATCTATCTTCATTAGATGAGTTAAATGTACCATCTCCATTTTCATCTTCGTCAAACCAAAATAGAATAAAGCAATTATCGGGTCCTGTATTCTCAACAAAATTTACAGCCATATTAAAAAATAAATTGGTGGCGCTTGCTGGTAAACCAAAGTTGCCATTATTTGGTCTTACGTTTACTGAGCCAATTGCCCAATCCCAACCAACGGCACCATTCCAACCATAATAACAATCTCCTTTTGCTGCTTGTCCATCGCCACAAGTAATGTTTCCATTTACGGTTGCTTGATTAAATCTTGACCAGTTTGTGCCTAACCCTTCTTCAAAGCCTGTAACAAAAATTCCTTGGTCAACTTTTCCGCCAAGGATGTTTATGGAGTCTTTAATTGTTGGTGCGTTTTCTTCTTTAGGAAACGTAATTTCAACGTAAACTTTTTCTAAATTAAATGCAGGAAAAGAGTTGGCACCACCTTCCCATGAAGCGTTTTCACTTGATAAAACTCTATCAAAACCTTCGATTGTTCTTACTGCACCCGATTGACTTCCGGTAAATGTTATCGTCCAATCGGTATTTTTAGAAAGTTCTCCGTTTACTATCAAATCACCATCTGCTGCAAAATTGATGTCTTTTTTGCTGAAAGTAATGTCTTTAATAATAGAAAACGGACCGTATAAATCGTTTAAATCTGGTCCATCAAACGCTTGTTTGTCTTCTTTTCTACAAGAAATCGCAAAAATAATTAGGAGAAATAAAGTGGCTATTTTTTTCATGTTTTTCATGTTTAAAAGAATAAGCTAAATAGTATGTTAAATTGTCCTATTCCGTAATCAATTAAATTAGCATCAGAATGATTGACGCTAAATAATTGGTACTGTGCAGACAGTTGGTTTTTATCATTAAATCTGTATCGCAAGCCTGCTGCGTAGGTGTTTTCAATAAAATTATAATGTACTGTTTGAAAGTTTTCGATAATGTTGTAGGCATTTCTTTGATTGTAAAACTCATTGCCATTTACACTCCAAAGTTTTGCTCCAAATAACAAATCAAAGTCTTTAGCAAATTCTAATGAAATTCCACCATCCATTAGTATGCTTGACAAATTTACTTTTTCAAATTCTTCTCCATTTCGAGAGGTGTTTTCGTATCTTATACCCACATCTAATTTTATCATTTTGTTCCAGCCAATAAAATCGTTGAGGTAAACATCTGCACCAGCTTCTGCAAGTAAAAAAAGTTTCTTTTGTAGTGTTCCTGTTCCTCTTGATTCGGTAAGTGCAGCTACTTTTACAAAAGCACTTCTAATTTTGGTAGAATCTTCTCTTGTTGCATCTAAGTAAATACCTTTTCTGTTTGGCGTTGCTAAACCATAAGGGTTGGTATTATTGTATGCGGCATAGTAAGGCAACAATTGCTCAGAAATTTTGATTGAATTTTCAGAGTTGCCACTAATCACATCGAAATAATTGGTTTGACGACCAATAAATTCATGGGTAAATTGCTTATAAATTCCTGGAAATTTTGAAAAATTAACTCTTCTTGTTTGAGCACCTGGAGATAAAAAATCTGCGCCCACATCTTTATAACCTAAAGCAAGAGAAATGTTTTGCTTTTTAATGTTTGATGTTATTGCTGCATCATAAAACCATTCGTCCATTTTTTCAGGAGCATTTATTTCTGTGTAATTTTTGTATTGCGCATTAGACATTCCTCCTTCAGATTTTAAACCAACAGAAAGTTTTTCGTTAAGGTTTTTTGAATAATTTACTTCTGAAGTGTAAACATTGTTGGTGTATTGAACACTATCGCGAATGGTTTGCGTAAGATCAAAAACATTTACACTATTAAACGCGATTGATAAATCTTTGCTTTGATTTATTTTTAGAGTTCCGCCTCCGTAAAGTCTTTCGGGGATAAGGATTCCATCGGTAGCTCTTTGTCTTGTAATAAATCCAGTAATGTCAATTCCTTTAATAATTTTTGGAAATTCTAAGCCAAAGTTTGCTTTAGCACCTTGCATTCGCCACGTATTGTTTTCATTATAGAACATATCATAATGCACGATATCTCTTCTGATAGAAAAGGCATCGGCTTCGTTCACTACGCCTTCTTCTGTAAAGTTGTAAAGCGTGTAGGGTGTCATGCTTAGATCAATATCGCCTAGTTCGTATTTTACAATTCCTCCGGCAACACCTCTTAACGTAAGTTGACGCACATTAAATGAAACGCCACCGCCCCAAAAGCCACCTAATTCATTTCTAATTCTAAAAATGCTTATGATTTCTGTTTCTTCATTTGGAAAAATGCTAAATCCTAAATCTAACAGCGTGTGCCCATAGTTGGCTTTTCGGGTAGAAACCGTATCTAACGATTCTGCTATGTCAAGTTCATTGGCAAATAAATAGGCGCGCCCTGCACCGTTTACTTGAAATTTTTCTTTTTGTGCAAAAGAACTAATTGCCAGCGCGAGAAATACGATTAGTAAATATTTATTCATTAGAAGTAAATTTTTAGTTCAATTGTTGTTTCGTGACCAGAAAACGTATCGTATTCAAAGCTCATGTCTTTAAACTGAAAGTATCTGTGTCTAAAATATAATCCAGTGTTTTTGGCAATCATGTAATCGAAGCCAAGCCCAAAGCCAATGCCTTCTTGGTTTAGTGGTCTTTCAGATTCAACATCAACTTGAGTATTGTAATTGCCAATTATTCTTTCAATTCCAATATACTGCGCCAATACAAATTTTGGATGAATGGCATAATAATTTTCTAGTTGGTGTGTATAAACTCTAACATAGGCATCTTCAGTAAAAACCGTAATTGGAGAAAATTCTGTTTGAACAGAGTTGTATGCGCCCAAATAAAAAAAGTACCATGGTTTTTTAAATAAATTAAATTTATACTTTACTTGCGCTTCAATGTTGTTGAAGTATTTATCATTTACCACTTCACCATTTTGATTTAGGTCTGTAAGATTTATTGCTTCAAAAACACCTCTGTACAAAACAGACTTTCTGTTGTACGGACCAACGTTTGAAGGAAAGCTCCATCTCCAAAACCTAGCCATAGTTAAGCCATTGATGTTGTGCGAAAATGAAATTTGATTGTTTTTGTTTTCTATTTCTTTCGAAATGCCATTTCCTAAAGTTAGAGTTAGATCTTTTATTTTTATGTCTGTATTAATATTTACACCTTGGCGGTTGTTTGCCATTTGACCGATGCCCAAAATAGCACTTCCGTTTTGTTGGAGCACTCCATTAGAGCCAATTACAGTGTGACTTCCCGCGGCAGCCGAAGTAGCTTCATTTACAGAAGTGTTTACAAACTCTGCGTTATTGTTTACAGCATTTGGACTAATTCTATACGCATGAATTTCGATGGGAATAAAGGATAGTTTTTTATCCAAATTTATTTTTATGGAAGCCATTTCTCCATACCCTAAAGTATCTTGATTATACACATCGCTGTATTTAGCAGTACCAACTTCTCCAGAAAAACGAATGTTTTTGAAGTTTAAATTAAAATCGGTAGTGTAAATGTTGTTATCAATGGGATCTTTTGCTAACACATCAGAGTAAGAGCGTCTATTAAATGTATTTAAGCTAATCGTGTGTTTATTGGCAATGTTTTTTATTAATCTTCCGCCATAAACGTTATTAGGAATGGTATTATCAAAAAACTTTACAAATGAATTATTTGTTGAATCGTTTCTGTCGTTTGCTAAATCTAAAAATGCTGATCCGGCATTTTGTGTTTTACCATAAATGACATTAGCCGAAAAACCCAACGGCAGTTCTGTTAAGTCAACAATGAAACCCTGCACCGCTTGATTTGCCCAACGTGCATCTTGAGAAACGGCACCTTTAGAATAGTAGTCGTCATAGCGTTGGTCTATCTTTTTGTATTGAGGATCCCAAGGGTTGCGCTCAAACACGCTAAACCTATTGTAACCGATAAATGATTTCATAGTAAACGCGGTCATACTATGCCAATGAATACCGCCTGCCCTAACGTTTACATTTGCAAATTCTGTGGCAAAATTTCCATAAAGATTTATCCCCAACTGTAGGTTTCTGTAATAATCAAAATTTCCTGTGTTTTGGTTCCACACCACCAAATCCGTTCCGAATGTAGTTTTAGAGGTTGGCTTTCCGCTGATGTTTAGAGTTAGCTCTGGAAGTTGTGTGTCATCTCCAATTAAAATACTTCTACCTTCTAAATATATCGGTTCTCCATTTGCAAAATCATAAGCATAAGGGTCAACAAATAACCTATGTTGAACATAAAATCTATAACTCCCACTAACACTAAACCCATCTAGTGGTGGCTTTTTAACATCACCGCTTTTTTGAGCATTTGTCGTCAAAACAAGTAGTGATAATACTATGATAAGGTAATGTTTCAAACAGTCTAATATTGTAAATAAAACACTAAGTAAAATAAAAAAAATTAAATCTCAAAATTAAAGCCGCTATTTTTTAAACTATTGTATCTTTTTTCATTAAATTCATAAAGTTTTGCTGGTCGGTGGGATACATTTTCTTGTATGTTTCCTGTATCAATTAAGAAGTCCATTTGCAAAATTTTCTTTCTGAAGTTTCTTTTGTCAAGCTGAACATCAAGTATTGCTTCGTACAAATTTTGAAGTTCTGTTAAAGTAAAGTAAGGCGGTAAAAGTTCAAATCCAATAGGTTTTATTCTAACGGAGCGTTTTAGTTGGTTGAAGCATGAGTTCAAAATTTTATTATGATCAAAGCCTAATTTTTTTACTTTTTTAATGCTAAACCATTGTGCTTCGGCAGCAAAAGAAGATGGGTTGAGTTTATAATCGCTAATTTTTACTAAAGTATAATAACTTGTGGTGATTACTCTCCCTAAAGGGTGTCTATCAACTTCACCAAAGGTTTCTACTTGTTCAAAGTAAAGCCCAGTTAACCCCGTAAGGTCTTTCAAAACCTTATTAACAGATGTTTCTAAGTGCTCTTTTGGATGAATTAAATCACCAGGTAGTGCCCAAAAACCTTTAAAAGGTTCTTCTCCACGTTCAATTAACAGTACCTTTAAATCTTCACCATCAAAGCCAAAAACTACACAGTCTATCGAGAAAGCAAGCGTAAAATATTTTTGTAGAGACTTATCCAATGGGTTGTTAAAATTTTGTCGAAAATAGTAAATGAATTTTAATTCTATACTTAAAAGAGTTTTTTTGTTTTACATTAAGCAACGTCTACTTATTAGTTTTACATGGATAAATTTAAACAAGTAATGGGTAAATTGATTGTGGAGTAAATTAAGCTCGAAAAAGTTGAAGGTCTGAAGGTCGAAGGTTAAAAGTCTTTTATCTAAATTCGTAATTGTTGCATTGCTACATCGGCACATTGTTAAATTTTCAATCGTTTCTTATTAATTAAAAACACGCCAAACAATACTACTGCCATAAAAGAAAGACGCAGCCATGTAATACTTTCACCAAAAAACCAACCCCAAAACAGCGCAAAAATGGGTATAAGGTAGGTTACCGATGAAGCAAAAATAACGGATGAAATATTGATAAGTTTATTGTACAACACTACCGCAAAAGCGGTACCCACTACTGCTAAAAGCACTATCGCTCCAAACGAACCTAAGGCATGAGGATTGGATATAAAAACCTCATCGGCACCCGAAAAAAGCAAAACGATAAGTGCAGGAATAAGCACAGAATTAAACGCCAAACCTGCTGCATGAACAGGCTTTAAATGTGTAAGATAATTTTTAATGGTATTTACACTTACTCCGTAAAAAAAAGTGGCTAAAACAATGAGTAGTCCGTATTCCAAATTTTCAAAATCGAGTTGTTTTTCTTTAAAGAGCAACATGCCAATTGCACCTAAAAAAGCCAAGCTCAAACCAGCTATTTGTAAGGTTGTAAAACGTGTTTTAAAAATGGCGAAAGCGATAAGTACCGTAAAAATTGGAGTCAGAGCATTAAGCATTCCTGCCAAAGAACTGTCAATTTTGGTTTGTGCGTAGGTAAATAAAAATGCAGGAATTCCATTTCCAAAAATGCCTGTAACGACAATAGGCTTCCACAGGCCATTGTTTATGGTTTCAATAATTTTATGATGTACAAAAGGCAACAACACTAAGGCGGCAATAACAATTCGCATAGCCGCTACTTGCATGGCAGAAAATACGGTTTGATTGGCATCAAAAAACATGGCTTTCTTCATCAAAATAAAAGAACTACCCCACGTAATTGCTAAGAAAAGAAGCAGCGACCACGCCAAAAAATTTGAACTATTCCTCACAATATTTGTTAAAAAGCAATCAAAGATATCTTTAAACCTAAATAATTGTTTATTTTTGTTAAAAATTGAACTAAAATGAAAACCAAAGTATTTTTTATCGCTCTATTGAGTTTTATTGTTTTGTCATGTTCTTCGGATAATAGCAATGAAGCGGTCGCAAATTCAACATCTAAATTTCTTATCGAGGGTATGACTTGCGAAGTTGGATGTGCCGGAAGTATAGAAAAGAAACTAAATAAAACAGAAGGGGTTAAAAATTGTGATGTTGATTTTGAAAGCAAAATAGCAACGGTTGAGTTTGATAACACAAAAATATCCGAAGAGGATATAAAATCTATTATTGAGAAATTAAATGATGGTCAATACAAAGCTCAAATTCAGTCTTCAGCTTCATCAGTTGGTCTTAACTCTTCTTCAAGTAACCAAGAACTAAATGTGAAAACAACCATTGAGTTACCCAATATATTTTCTGTGTTGAGAGGAATTTTGTAGAAGAATTTGGAGCACAAAATCAATATTTTATTAAGAAAATTAAGCATTGCCACGTTAGTGGCAATTTTTTTAGTGGTACTTGCTGGAGGCGTTGTTCGTATGAGCGGTTCCGGAATGGGTTGCCCTGATTGGCCCAAATGTTTTGGGCAGTATATTCCACCAACATCTGTAAACCAACTTCCCGAAAATTATAAAGAAATTTACTCTGAGAAAAGAGCAAAGAAAATTGAAAAATTTTCTGACTATTTAGAGAAATTAGGCTTGAGCCATAAAGCCGAACAATTAAGAAATGATAAATCGCTGCTTGAAGAGCAAAATTTTAATGCTGCTCAAACATGGACAGAATACATCAATCGCTTAACAGGAGCGCTTTCTGGCGTGTTTATGTTAGCATGTTTATTTGTTTCGTTTTTTACAAAAACCAATAGAAGTCAACTTATTTTTTTAGCGTTTATACAACTTTTAGTTACGTTTTTTCAAGCGTGGATGGGCTCTATTGTGGTAGCTACAAATCTGTTGCCCTGGGTATTAACCATTCACATGTTGTTGGCGGTGGTGATTATTGTTATTCAACTATTGCATATTCGCGCTACGTATCTCAGACCGAAGAAAATTCCTGTAAGTGCAGGATTTAAAAATCTAACATGGTTTGTTGTCGCGTTGTCTGTTGTTCAAATATTAGCAGGTACGCAAGTACGTCAGCAGGTAGATGAATTTTACAATGCAATTCCAAGAGATGCTTGGGCTAGTTCGTTAGATAATATTTTCAAATTTCATAGGTCGTTTGCACTTGCTATCATTTTATTTAACGCAGTTCTTTTCTTTCTCAATTACAAAAGAAATTACGGATTTAATCTTCCGCAAATAATCATGGTTGTTTTATTGGTTGAGGTTGCCTCTGGTGTTGTGCTTAGTTATTTTGCATTTCCAGCAGTAATGCAACCACTCCATTTATTGTTTTCTTTTGTCATCATTAGCGTACAAATTTCTTTACTCTTAAAGTTAAAAAAACCTTAACACAAGCAAAAGAAAAGAAATTGCTACCTTTGCAACCGTTAATTACAAACTCAAACATGAATAACGGAGATAGGCGCAGATGCAGTTCAACATTTCTAAAGAGTTCATCAAAGAACTTTCTGAAGCCGTTGCTTTAAGAAATGACGCTCTTATTGCCGAAACTTTTTCCTCCGTTCACCCTGCCGATATTGCTGAATTGTTTGAAGAAATTTCTTTAGACCAAGCCAAATATATCTTTAAACTTTTACCCGAAGAAACCGCTTCTGACGTGCTTGTTGAGCTGGATGAAGATGTTCGCGAAGAGTTCTTAAAATCGTTCACCTCTAAAGAAATTGCCGACCAAGTTGACAACATGGATACGGACGATGCTGCCGACATTCTTAAAGATTTATCGGAAGATGAAAAAGAGCGCATCTTATCAGAAATTGAAGACCTTGACCAAGCATCAAACATTAAAGACCTTTTAGCCTATCCTGAAGATTCTGCTGGTGCTTTGATGGCTAAAGAATTTATTCGTGTAGATGAAAATTGGCCAGCCGCTACGTGTGTAAAAGAAATGAGACGTCAAGCTCAAGAATTAGAAATTGACAACATTTACACTATTTACGTTACCGATAATGAAGGTAAATTATTAGGAACATTATCGCTAAAAAGTTTGATTATAGCTTCGCCAAGAGCACAAATTAAAGAATTGTACAACTCGGGAGTTCACTCTGTAAATGTGAATGCTGATGTGGAAGAAGTGGCACAAATTATGGACAAATATGACCTTCCAGCAATTCCTGTGGTGGATGATAACAATATACTACTTGGCAGAATTACCTTCGATGACGTGGTAGATGTCATTAAAGAAGAAGCCGAAAAAGATTATCAAATGGCAAGTGGTATCTCCGAAAAAGTAGAATCGAGCGATACCATTTGGATACTCTCAAGAGCTCGATTACCTTGGCTTTTAGTTGGCTTATTTGGTGGTGTGTTGGGTGCGCAAGTTATCGGATTGTATGAAGATAAAATTCATATCTATCCCGAAATGGCATTTTTTATTCCATTAATTGTGGCAATGGGTGGTAATGTTGGTGTGCAAGCATCCGCAATCATTGTTCAAGGTTTGGCAAATAATTCTTTGGGCTCAAGTTCTATTTTTCAGCGTTTAATTAAAGAGTTTGGCGTTGCGACACTCAATGGTTTGGCCTGTACACTGCTCATTCTTGTTTACAATCTTATTGTTGACCAAGATCTTCAATTATCATTAACGATTAGTACAGCACTATTTACCGTCATCATTTTTGCTGGATTGTTTGGCACATTAATTCCACTCGTGTTAGATAAATTTAAAATAGATCCAGCATTGGCAACGGGTCCGTTTATTACCACCATGAATGATGTTTTTGGTTTGCTACTTTATTTCTTCATCGGTACTTTGATGTATTTTTAAGTTGAAAATCGCCTTTATAGATAGTGTTCATCCATTAGTTTCTGATAGGTTTTCGGAAAAAGGTTGGCACTGCGATTTTTTGTTTGATAAAAATAGAGAAGCGTTAAAAGCAATCATCAAAAATTATCAAGGCATCATTTTGCGAAGCAGAATAAAAATGGATGAAGATTTTTTGCAACACGCCACAAATCTCAAATTTATTGGTCGTCCAGGAGCAGGATTAGAAAACATTGATTTAGATTTTTGCGAGAAAAAAAACATTAAAGTATATCGCTCTCCCGAAGGCAATATGGATGCCGTTGGCGAACACGCTATTGGTATGCTGTTAATGTTGTTTAATAATCTTAAAGTAGCAGATTTTGAGGTTCGTCAAGGTATCTGGAAGCGCGAAGAAAATAGAGGTTATGAATTAAAAGGAAAAACCGTTGCCATAATTGGTTATGGTTATATGGGTAGTACTTTTGCTAAAAAACTTAAAGGATTTGATGTAAATGTAATTGCTTACGATAAATACAAAACCAATTTTTCTGATCACTTTGCAAAAGAAGTTCCGTTAGATGAAATTTTTGAAAAAGCCGATGTGGTAAGTCTTCATACGCCTCAAACTTCAGAAACCATTGGAATGATAAATGCAAATTTCATCAATAAATTCAAAAAACCAATCTATTTTATCAATACTGCAAGAGGAAAATCAGTAGTTACAAAAGACCTGCTAAATGCACTAAACTCAGGTAAAATTTTAGGTGCTTGTTTGGATGTTTTAGAGTACGAAAGTTCTAGCTTTGAAACGTTTTCACAGCAATCAAGCGAACTCAAAGAATTATTTGCTAACGAAAAAATAGTGTTTTCGCCACATATCGCTGGTTGGACGCAAGAGGCACAGCTAAAAATGGCGCAATTTCTCACCGACAAAATACTCAAAGATTTCTCTTAAGAATACAAGAATACCCATTCTTTCATTTTTGAGATTCGATTTTTAAGTCCTACATTGCATAAAATTACTACTCAAACTATGTCCTTTACAAAGCAATTTTTTCTTAAAACGATATTTTTCGCATCAATACTTCTATTTTCTAAAAATGCGTATTCAACTCACATAGCTGGTGGAGATTTAGATATACAGTGGATTTCAGGCAACGACTATAGAGTTACCTTAAAACTCTTTAGAGATTGTGCCAATGGTGGTGCAGGGTTTGATAATTCTGTAACAATAACCGTAAGAGACAATGCCACTCACAACATTGTTACGTCCTTCACTATGGACTTCAAAGAAAGCACAAATCTTACTTTGGGCGATGCGTGTTTTTCTCCACCAAGTTCTGTTTGTATGCAAGAAGGTGTTTACACTAGAGTTGTTACTTTAGCGAACAATCCTAATGGTTTATATATGGCGTGGGAACGCTGTTGTCGTTCTCCGTTAAACTTAAATCTTGTAGACGATCAGGCAATGGTATTTTATGCGCAAATGCCCGATCCTGCTTTAAGAAATTCATCGCCAAAATTTGGCAACTATCCTGTAAATGGATACATGTGTGTGAATGAAAAAAATTACTTCAACTTTGATGTTAGCGATCTTGACGGAGATGAATTAAGATTTTCGCTAATTACACCCTTAAGAGGTTCGGCAACTGGTACCGGAAGTCCTGTTTCTGCGACAGCTGGATCAAAACCATATAGAGAAATTTTGTGGCAAAGTCCATATAATTTATCGAATATTGTTGGAGGAACACCCAACATGTCTATCAATCCTGTAACGGGTATTGTTACGTGTTCTCCAGTATCTCAAGGAGCATTTACCTTTGCTATTTTAGTTGAGGAGTATAGAGGTGGAGTTAAAATTGGCGAGGTAATTCGCGACATACAATTCTTTGCTTTGAACTGTAATAAACAAGTTGCTTCTATTAATCAAACACCCATTGATGACGACACTGCATTAGAGGGCTGCATCAAAGCAAGTTTTAAATTTGAATTGAGCAAAGCCCTGTCAAAAGATACCACCATTTGCTACGAAATTCAAGGTTCAGCAATAAACGGTGTTGACTATGCTTTTTTAGATGATTGCATTACCATTTCTGCAGGTCAAACCTATGGAACCATAATTATTGATGCTTACAACGAGGGAATTTTAGAAGGTAAAGAAGACATCTATCTTATTTATAATCCCATTCCGTGTGTTGATTTCGTTAAGGATACGGTTTTCTTGTTTATTGACGATGCTCAACCCATAGACTTTGAATTAGATGGCGTAAATCTTACGTGCAATGGAGACTTTTCAGGCCAGATAGATGCTGATATCACGGGAGGTTACCCACCTTACGTTATCACCATTACTACCGATTCGGGCAATGGCACCTCTACCAACTATACAGATGCCGATTTGCCCATTACAGGATTGCCCGCAGGAACCTACTTAGTTGAGATAGATGATATTTATGGCTGCGGAGGAACAGCACAACCCGTAGCAGCCGTGTGGGATGCAGGTGCTACCTTTTTACCCGATGGCGATGGAAATGTTTACACCACAACACTTACGGTTTCTGGGATATCCAACCCAACCATGACTGACCCTGATGAGATACAACAAGTGTGCTTAAACATGGAACATTCCTTTTTGGGCGATTTAGAAATGAAACTAATTGCACCTGATGGAACAGAATTAATTTTAAAAGAGCGCTTCAATGCAGCGGATGGAAACAGTTGTGATTTAGGTGAACCCATTGCCAAAGCACCTAAAGATGGTGGTGGTTCTTCTAACACCGACCCAGGAACGGGCTGGGATTATTGTTTTACACCAACACCCAATTATGGTACAATGGTAGATGAAAGTGATAATTACACCCGCAACTACACCGACCCTTTAGGTAGAACCTACAATGATAATTATTTACCCTCAGGCGCATACACATCTTATGAACCCTTTTCAGATTTAATTGGTGTGCCGTTGAATGGCGATTGGACCATATGGGTAAAAGACCATTTACCACAAGACAATGGCTGGATTTTTAATTGGAGTATAGTCTTTAAATCAGGCGGAAAACTAGGCGATATTATTACCTTAACAGAGCCCGACCCAATTGACATTACGCTGAATGGTTCTGTTACACAACCATCATGTGGAGGCTCCAATGGAGCCATAAATATTGATGTTAATGGAGATTTTCCTCCGTTTGATTATTCTTGGAGCAATGGAGCCACCACTCAAGATATTTCAGGTCTTTCCGCAGGAACCTATACGGTTACCGTTACCGATAATAATAGTTGCACCAACGAAGCATCATTTGATGTTTCCAATGCAACAGGACCAGGTATTTCAGCAGTAGTTCAAGATGAACGATGTGTAGCACAAAACAACGGTTCTATTGATGCAACGTTTACAACATCTGGAACCATCACTTCAATAATTTGGAGCAACGGACCAACCACCGAAGATATTTCTAACCTTTCACCAGGCGACTATACCGTTGAAGTAACCGATAACAGCAATTGTAAATCTCTTCAAACGTTCACCATAAATGCTGCGACAGATATTCTTACTTCAGGTTCAATTACCAATGAAAAATGTGGTGACCAAGAAGGAGAAATTGACATAACTGTAAGTGGCGGAGCAGGTAGTTATACATTTGTTTGGAGTAATGGAGCTACTTCAGAAGACATCACCGACCTTAATCAAAACACTTATACGGTTACCGTAACTGATGCAAACAATTGTTCAAAGCAAAAAAGTTTTAACGTTATCAACGAAGTGGGTCAGTGTACCGTTAATTGTGATGTCGCTATAATTAGCACTACAATAGTTGATGAAATTTGTGGCGATGACTCAGGAAGTATTTCTATTTCTGTGAGCACATCAAATGCGCCTTACTATGTAAATTGGAGTAATGGCATGACAGGCGATGTAATTAGCGGTCTATCTGCAGGAAGTTACACAGCAACCGTTACCGATGCCGAAAGCTGTGAATTTATTCAAACATTTACCGTAGGTAATGACGCTGGAACTTTAGCGATTACAAATCCAAGTATTACAGACGAAACTTGCGGTAGTGGCAACGGATCTATTGACGTTTCTGTTTCTGGCGGAAATGGAAGTTATACGTATAGTTGGAGTAACAGCGCATCAAGTCAAGATGTTTCAAGCTTATCAGCAGGAGATTATACGCTTACTGTTACCGATGGAACAGGCTGCTCAATTTCTGCAACATTTACCGTACTAAACGATGCCGGCAGCATGGCGATAAATTTAGTTTCTCAAACAGATGAAGTTTGTGGAAACGGCAATGGATCCATAAACATTAGTGTTAGTCCAAATGCAACCTACTCTTATTTGTGGAGTAATGGTACAACGACACAAGATGTTACCAATCTTTCTGCAGGAACTTATTCTGTAGTTGTTACAAATACATCAACAGGATGTCAATTAACCAGTCAAGATTTTGTAATTGCTAATGCTTCAGGTTCTCTTTCGGTTGTAATAAACGATACAGATAACGAAGTATGTGGCTCATCCAATGGAGAAATTGATTTAACCATTTCGGGCGGAACACCAACGTATAATATTTTGTGGAATACAGGTGCCACCACCCAAGATTTGGTTGACATTCCCGCAGGAACCTACTCAGCAACCATTACCGACCAAAACGGATGTACTTCTCAAACAGGCGACATCGTAATTTTAAATTTATCAGGCAATTTATCTGCAACTACCATTGTTACCAATGAAGTTTGTGGAGATGGTCAAGGCGCTATTAATTTAATTGTAAGTGGAGGCACACCAAGCTACGATTATACATGGAATACAGGTGCCACAACCGAAGATATTTCTAATCTTTCATCTGGAGTTTACACATATACAGTAGAAGACCAAAATGGCTGTATTTTTTCTAATTCTGCTTCTGTTGGAAACGATGCAGGCACACTTTCTATTGATAACATAAATGTTACAAATACTCTTTGTGGCACAAGCAATGGCGCTATTGATATTACTGTAAGTGGAGGAGATGGTTCGTACACCTATGTTTGGAGTAATGGCGCTTCATCTGAAGACTTAACCAACATCACTAATGGAACTTATACCGTAACTGTTTTGGATGGTTCGGGATGTAGTATTGATGCTGATATAACGGTAAACGGAGCATTAACTTTAGACAACGTAACCATTACAAATGACATTTGCGGTACTTCTGTTGGTGCTATTGATATTACCATAAGCGGTGGAAGCACCTATACCTATCAATGGAGCAATGGCGCAACTACTCAAGATATTTCAGGTCTTATTGTAGGAGCATATACCGTTGTTGTAACATCGTTTGAAGGTTGCACTTATACCAACACATTTAATGTTGGCAGCAATCCAATTTGCAATGAGCTGTGTTTAAATTCTTATTCAAATGCTGCTTCAGGAAGCATTTACGATTCAGGAGGAGCAAGTGGAAATTACAAAAATGACGAAAACTGCGGCTTTTTAATCGAACCGTATTGTGCAACTTCTATTAGGCTGTCTTTCCAAGATTTTAGGATGGAGAATAATGCAGACTATTTAATGGTGTATGATGGTGTTGATAATACAGGTACGTTGTTGGTTCGGGCTACAGGCACGTCTTTGCCATCTGCTGTTACTGCAAATTCGGGAGCCATGTTTGTACAGTATTCATCAGATATTAGTAGAAACGATAGGGGATTTAGAGCCAATTGGACGTCTGTTCAAGATTTTTCAATTCCAACGGCTGATTTCATAGCTTCAAATAATAACCCTGCATTTGGAGAAGAGGTTGATTTTACAGATTTATCAACAGGAGGAATAATAAAATCATGGTCGTGGGACGTTGATGGAGATGGAGTAGAGGATTATAATTCCCAAAATATTTCTCATTCCTATTTTGTAAGTGGTACATACACGATTACCCTTACAATTGAAGCCTGTGATGGTAGTTTTATTTCCTACTCATTGGATATTACAGTTCAGGGAGAACCACAAATTTCTGTTGCTCCATCAACAGTAATAGATATAACAATAGATGATTGTTCAGAACATACTGAACAAATACTGATACTTAACAATGGCTCTGGCGATTTGTTTTGGAATATTGAACAGTCATCCTATGATGTTACGGACAATTTCGATTCAGGTAAATCCAATTCAGCGTTATGGTCAAATATTTCTTTGGGAGAAGTTACTAATTCTGGCTGTGGCAGCAATTCTGGCTCTTACGCACTATTTTTCAATGGTGCTGGTAGTCGGTATGCGCAAACAAAACCAATGGATGCCACTCAGGGAACTTTTATATCATTCTACCTAAACATTAATGGTTGTTCAGATAACGCAGAAGCAGGAGAAGAAGTTGTCTTGGAATATTCCATAAATAATGGCGCTTCTTGGGTTAATATTAAGACCTTTAATATATGGGCATTTGTTGGATTTACTTTCGCCAACGAGTCAATTCCTAGTGGTGCAAAAACTACTTCAACAATATTTAGAATACGCCAGCTTAACAACTCAGGAAATTGGTCAGACAACTGGTCAATGGATGACGTAACAATTCGTAATGTAAAACTAAACACAGCTTCAAACGTAATACTATCACCAACAAGCGGAATCACTATGCCATCTCAAAGCACAAGTGTTACAATAACGGTTTATCCATACAACACAGCAGGCAATTATAGTAAGAACTTTACAATTTACTCCAACGACCCAATTAATCCTGAAATAAATTTGACCATAAATATTCTGCAAACAGTCAACTGTATTCAAACTATGTGTTTAGATGCCACGTCAAGTTCACCTGTAGGAAAATTAACAGATTCAGGAGGTTCTAGTGCCAACTATTCTAACAATGAAAATTGCACATTTTTAATATCTCCAAATTGTGCAGATGAGATAACCTTAACTTTTGATGCATACTATTGTCCTACAAACTATGACTATATGACCATTTACGATGGAACGGATGATACAGCACCACTTATTGCATCATTTGTTTATATCACAAGTCCACCATCACCCGTAAAAGCAAACTCTGGAAGTATGTTTATTGTGTGGAAATCTAACGATAATGCAACTTATCCAGGATTTGAAGCAAATTGGACTGCGACACAAGACATAAGCATACCGGTTGCAGGATTTACACCTTCATCGACCACTACTTACACAGGACAAACAGTAACATTTACCAATACTTCCACAGATGAAGATACGTGGTCGTGGGATATGGATAATGATGGCATTGAAGACTATGATACCGAAAATCCAACTCATGTTTATTCTTCTCCTGGAGTTTATTCGGTTACTTTAACCGTTACCAATTGTAATGGCAGTGATACCTATACTGTAGTTATAACGGTTTTAGATTTTTTCTGTGAAATAGGAACAACTACCCAAAGTTCCGGACAACTTACCGATTCAGGAGGAGAATCAGATAATTATAGTAACGATGAAAATTGCAGCTTACTCATACAGCCCAATTGCGTTGGTCAAATTGATTTAACATTTACAGAAATAGACATAGAAGAAAATGATACACTTTATGTATATGATGGTGTAGATGCTTCGGGGACATTATTGCTAAAATTTACGGGTACAACGGCATTTATTCCATTTGGTGTAACCACTTTCTCGAAGTCAATGTTTTTACAATTTATTTCAGATGGTGCGGGTACTTCAACAGGATTTATAGCTAATTGGACAAGCACAATTTCGCCCGATGCACCTGTGGCAGATTTTACGACAACTCCTACAGGGCCATTTGTTGACGAAGCAATTACATTTAACAACACCACAACAGGAACTTCACATACGTGGAATTGGGATTTTGGAGATGAAACTACATCTACAGACCAAAATCCACAACATATTTTCATTACCGAAGATTGTTATGATGTAACCTTATACGTTACCAATAATGAAGGTTGCGAAAGCACCATTACCAAAGAAGTTTGTGTTAAAACTCAAACAGAAACTAATCCAGGCTCAGAAGAACCACAGCCGCTTCCATTTAGAATTTACCCCAATCCAACAACAGGTATTGTAGGCATAGACCTAACGAGCAAGGAATTTGAATTAATCGTGTATAATGTCTTGGGCGAACGCGTAAATTATGGCTTAAACAAACTCAACGATTACCAATATGTGGTAGATATTTCGCAGTTGAGTAGAGCAACCTACATATTTAAACTTAATGGACAAGCATACAAAATTGTGAAGATGGATTAAACTTTGGTTTATTAGTTCATTAGTAGTTGGTATTTAGTGTTTGGATTTTACTAAATTTTACCAATAAACTAGTTAACTAATTAACTATTATTCCCACAGGACAATGGTCGGAGCCGTTATATTCATTGAGAATAAAAGCATCTTTGATGTTGGGAACAAAACTTTTTGACGCCAAGAAATAATCAATTCTCCAACCCACATTGCGTTCGCGCGCACCTGCACGATAGCTCCACCACGTATAT
>JBKHVV010000016.1:0-28821 GCA_046569885.1 Bacteroidia bacterium | reverse complement strand
CAGAAATTAAACGAGCAATGCTTTTTTTATCTTTTACACTTACGTGAGTTACTTCACCATTTAAATTATCACCAATAGAATAATCTGCTTGCTTCACCAAATCATTAATCATACCTTGCAAACCCATAGCACGACCATCGTCTGGATGATAAATGCGCGTAATGCCATAGTTATGTAATTCTTCAATTTCGGTTGGAAGAATGGTTCCACCACCGCCAGCAAAAATCTTAATGTTGTCAGCACCTTTTTCTTTCAGCAAATCATACATGTACTTTAGGTACTCTGTATGTCCGCCTTGATAGCTCGTCATAGCAATAGCGTGAGCATCTTCCTCAATGGCACAGTTTACCACTTCTTCTACGCTTCTATCGTGCCCAAGATGTATGACTTCACAGCCCGTTGACTGAATAATTCTGCGCATGATGTTGATGGCAGCATCGTGCCCATCGAACAATGAAGCAGCAGTTACAATTCTTATTTTATTTTTTGGTGTATAGGGTGTTTGTTCTTGCATTTTACTCTAATTATGGAATGCGAATATACTGAAAAATGAAAAGAGATAAACAAGATTAGTTTCAGTAGAGGAAAGAGTATTTTGAAATACGTTTAAATTTTTATAATTTTGAATTGAAATTTAATCTAAAAACATGAAAAATCTATTAATTACATTATCGCTTATCTTAGTTACACTAACAACTTTTTCTCAAGACTATTATCCTATTGAAATCACTTATAAAGATGGTACAGTAAAGATAGGAGAAGCTAAATTCTTAGTTAGTTTAAATGACAAAAAAATATTTTTTAAAAACAACGGAGAAGAGGAAATTTTAAGCGATGAGTTGAAATCTATCACATATAAAATTGATGGAAGAATTGTAGTATTTGATAGGCTTCCAACATATTATGGACTAAAGCACAATAAGATAGGTCCAGAGTCATGGCTTGAAGTGAAAGTTAAAGGATTTGCTACTCTTTATATAGTTAAAGCTGCTGTTTCTCACATGGCTGGAGGCTCAAAAACAGGCGGTGTATTTACAGACTTTTATTGTTACAGAGAGGGAGAAGCTGCAGCTAAATTAATTTCATCTGTTGGAGATGCTGCGAATAACAGTACTTTTAAATTATTTGCTGCTAAATACTTTAGCGATTACCCAGAATTGTCTGAAAAAATTAAATCAAAAGTATATAAATATGACCAAATTATTGAAGTTGTTGAGGAATATAATAAATGGAAAGAGAATAAATAATTTAACCCTCCAACACCTTAGCAATATTCGGTCTAAATATTTTTCTATAATTTTCCACTGGGCATCTGTTTAATCGGTTGAGTACATATTGTTGAAGTTTAGTCAACCTCAAATAAAATATGTTATTCAATCGATTCTTTATGCTCTATAAAAATTAACTCTACATAATTTTAAACAGTTTCTCATCCTAAAATAATTTTTATCTCAATCGAACTTATTTTTTATGGAAATCAAAATTATCATTGAAAAATAAAAACTATTCCGCACGATAAAAGTTAATGTATTCCAAATCTATCAGGTGAACATCCGTATAATAAAACCGTAAAATTTCTAAAAAAGAGTAGCCTAATTGCGCCATTTTCATAGCACCTTCTTGACACAGACCAACACCGTGTCCAAACCCTTTTCCGTTGACAATAATTTTTCCATCAATTTCTTCGGTAGAAAAAAACGTTGATTTAAATGTCCAATCATCGCGCATTTTACGCAAAGGAACACGATAGCCATCTCCCGAATAGTAAATTTTACGCACATCTTGAAAAAAATTAAACGATGTAGAATCCAAAATATTTTCTCTTAACGATGGTGCATTTTTAGTTTTTATGTAAGCTATAAATTTTTCTTTGTCTATTTCTTTCGTCCATGTAGCTTGCGATTGGTCTGTGCAGAATGGGTCTTTAACGCTTCGCAAATACGAGAGTTGCTGTGTCCACACATCTTCAGAATTTACGGTTTGTCCGCCACAATTAGAATGAAACGCAGCCGTAATTAAATTGATATCCGCATCAACCAACACCATGTTTTTTGTTTCGACAACCGCTTGTGGAATAAATTCATTATACAACGAACGATGATGATATACTTGGCAATGCACTTGGTCGCACAAATTAAATCCTTCGCTTTGATGGCGTGTAAAATGACTCAGTGCATACGTTCTACTTATGGTTGCTTGAATTTTGTAGTACTCTATGCTTTGTCCACTACCTGACTCAGATTCTACAACGCCTTCGATGTATTGTGGCAACAGCACTTGATTGATAATATTCAAGTATTTTCCGTTAGAAGTAATTACTAAATCGCCCCAATATTTTCGCTCCTTTGAGCTGTGTGTTAATGATTTTATTTTAAAACCCGAATCGTAATTTAATCTCTTAATGGAAACGGTTTTATAATCACCAATAGCTTCTCCGTTTAAGTTTAATGACACTTTATATCCATTCTTCAACACCTTAATTGAAAACGGATTTACAAGCGTATCAACTTGGTCATCTTTTAGTAAAATGTATTCTCCCAAATCATTATTTATTTGGGCGTGTTTTACACTTAATCCATGATATAAGGATATTTTTAACTCTTGCTGTGAAAAAGCAAAAGATGTAAAAATAACAAATACGAAAACTGTAAACGCGCGAAACATTTGTGTGAGCAAAATTACAGAGATAGCATAAACTATGCCGATGCTTTCGTGAGAGTTTTCAACATTAAGTTTGCTACATTCTCAGAAGCACCGCCTTTTCCTAAAAGCTTAATGAGTTGCTGATAGTTTTCCAAAACAGATTTTCTCTTATCACCATTGGGTAAAATAGCCAACAACTCTTCTTTTAATTTTTTCTCGTTAAAATCATTTTGAATGAGTTCTTTCACCGCTTCTTTATTCAAAATAAGGTTTACCAGTGAAATGTAATTAACCTTAATTAGTCGCTTGGCAATATGGTAAGAAATTTTTCCGCCTTTGTAGCAAACCACCTGCGGCACTTGAAATAATGCCGTTTCTAACGTTGCCGTACCAGATGTAACCAAAGCAGTTGTTGCTTGAGACAACAACTCATACGTTTTATTAAAAACGATAGAAACGTTGGGGTAATTCTGCAAAAATGATTGGTAAAAATTTTCATCTTTTGTGGGTGCACCCGCAATGATGATTTGATAATCTGAAAATCTTTTTGTTGCATTGAGCATCACAGGCAACATCACCGAAATTTCTTGCGAACGACTACCCGGCAACAAAGCAATAATAGGTTTCTCAGCAGAAAATGATGAGTTTGGTTTTTGTTTTTTAAATTGTGAAATGGCATCTAGCAGAGGGTGACCAACATAGTGGACATTAAAATTATAATCGGCATAAAATTGTTTTTCGAAAGGCAAAATAACAAACATTTCATCCACGTATTTTTTTATTTTAAACACGCGATTTTTTTTCCAAGCCCAAATTTGTGGTGAGATGTAATAAAAAACTTTTATGCCATTTTTTTTACAAAATTCTGCCATACGTAAATTAAACCCAGGGTAGTCAATAAGCACAACAGCATCGGGTTGAAATGATAAAATATCTTGTTTGCATTGCTTGAAATTGGAAAGAATGGTAGAAAGATTTGCCACCACTTCTGTAAAACCCATAAACGCTAACTCTTCGATATGTTTTACCAAATGCATTCCTGCGTTTTGCATCAAATCTCCGCCCCAACCTCTACACTCAATAGATGATGATTTTTGTTTTAATTGCTTAATTAAATTGCTTCCGTGTAAATCTCCAGAAGCTTCACCAGCTATAAAGTATAACTTCATTTTGCTTCAAGGAAAATGATAAAAATTACTATCGGAAAAATTACCAAGAGTAATCCTTTAGAAAAATGCTGATAATTTCTTCTAAAAAATGAAAAGTAGAAAATTATCATTGGCAATAATAGCGACATGGTCATCATATCGCCTACAATGCCTAAGTGAAATCGTTTCATTTCCGTTAAAAAAAACCAAAATCGGTTAAATAAATAAGGGTTAAAAAAATAATTAAGCATAAACCCAATTATCGCAGCAGAAATTCCTGAAATTACTCCATAAGAGAGTTTGTCAAATTTTAAAAACCAATCCTTTTTTTCTGTCATAATTTCCAAGTATTAATTTGTGAAATAGCGTGGTGAGCTGTCATATCAAACTGTGTTGGAACAATAGACACATAGCCATTTTCCAATGCCCAAATATCGGTATCTGTGCCACCATCAAAACTTTTAAATTCACCTGCCAACCAATAATATTTTTTTCCAATTGGGTCTATGCGTTCTTCAAAATAATCATCCCACGATGCGGTGGCTTGGCGACATACTTTGTACCCTTTTATTTCATTAAACGGCAACTTAGGAATGTTTACATTTAAGCAATAGCCCTTCATGTTTTCTTGTTCTAAAGCTTCACCAATAATTTTTCGTGCGACTTGAATACACGCACTAAAATCGGCTTCCATGGAATAATCTAACAAGGAAAAACCTATTGATGGAATGCCTTCGATAGCACCTTCTACAGCAGCAGACATCGTTCCGCTATATAGCACATTGGTAGAACAATTGGAGCCATGATTTACACCCGAAACAATTAAATCAGGTCGTTGACCACTTAATTTATAAATACCCAATTTTACACAATCTACAGGGGTTCCAGATGTTGAATATGCTTCAATATCTTTAAAGTAATTTACCTTTGAAAATCTTAAAGGATTGTTTACCGTAATGGCATGCCCCATACCTGATTGTGGTTTGTCGGGTGCTACCACCATTATCCTTCCAAATGGCTTAGCGGCTTCTACCAAGCTTTCAATTCCTTTGGCGGTGATGCCATCATCATTAGTTATTAAAATGAATTTTTCTTTACTCATAGTTTACAAAAATACATAAAAAGCCCCACCCAACCTCCCCGAATGGGGAGGAGTTTATTTTCTATATAATTTCCCTCTCTTTCGGAAAGGAATAAAGGGAGAGGCTTTTTATGGAAAAATTAAATCGTATGCATCTTCAAAAAGACATTAACTTTGTAACACTAAAATTTATTTTTTATGAGAAATATTCTTTTCGCTATTGCCATCTGTTCTTCGCTGATTACTGTGGCGCAAACCAACACCACCGAAGCGCGTTCGGAGATTAAAAAAGTAACCGTTTTTCTGAGCGGTGCGCAAATTACACAAGAAGCGAACATTAACCTGAAAGTAGGTTCAAACTTGGTAAAATTGATAGACATTACGGCTAATTTAGACGTGAACAGTTTACAAATTTCGGGTAATAAAAACATCACGATTGTTTCGGTAAATCATCAATTTAATTATTTGGCAGAACCCAAAAAATCAAAGCGCTTTAACGAAATTAAAGACAGTTTAGACGATGTAAATTTGAAGTTAAACATCCGAAGAAGTATGCGCATGGTGTACACTGAAGAGAAAAATTTGCTCTTGGCAAACAAAACTATGGGAGGCGCTCAAAATGGCGTGATTGTAGAAGACGTGATGGAAATGGCTGAATATTTTAGAACGCATTTGAATGAAATTGAACTAAAATTGATAGACATTCAACTTGAGGAACAAGAGTTGACCAAGCAACAACAGCGCTTACAACAACAATTGAATCAATTAAGTGGACAGACACATAGAAACACTTCCGAAATTTTAGTAAATATTTCTTCAAAAACGGCTACAACCGCTAAGTTGCAATTATCGTATCATGTGCATAATGCTGGTTGGATTCCGTTTTATGATATACGCTCAAATGCTTTAGGAAGTGCCGTAGAGTTGAATTACAAAGCCAACGTGCACCAAACTACGGGCTATGATTGGAATAATGTGGACATTACGCTATCTACAGGAAATCCTTCTATCAATAACAATAAACCCAACGTTTACCCTTGGATTTTGCAGTATTATCAAGAGTATAACTATGATAAGAAAAACGGTTATGGATACGCTCCTGTTTCTAGAGCCGAAAAGTCGGTAGCAGCTAATGAATTAGAAGAGGTTAATATAAATATGGACTCTTCGGGTTCGTTAGCAAATTTCACTCAAGTAGTAGAAGCAGGCGTAAATACCGAGTTTAAAATTAGTGTGCCTTATTCTGTTTCTACCGATGGAACGGCTTGCACCATTGAAATTCAAAAACACGATTTAGAGAGCGGTTACAAGTATTATACCGCTCCAAAATACAACACCAATGCTTTTTTAGTTGCGGATGTAACGGGTTGGGATAAGTTGAATTTATTACCTGGTGAATCGAATATTTTTTACGAAGGCACGTATGTAGGCAAGGCGTACATCAATCCTAACGTTACAGAAGATACGCTGCAACTATCTTTGGGTGCCGACAAAGGCATTGTAGTAGAACGCAAAAAAGTAGATGGATTGTGTAAAAAACAAACTATTGGTGGTTCTAAAAAAACAACTTCTGCTTTCGAAATTTCAGTGCGCAACACCAAAAACAAAGAAGTAGAAATGGTGATTGAAGACCAAGTTCCGCTTTCGAGACAAAAAGACATTGAAGTTACCCTTGATGAAAAATCTGGCAATCCGGAATACAATGCGCAAACAGGAAGTTTAAAATGGAAAGTAAAAATTGCTCCTGGAGAAACAGTTAAGGTGCAATTTACCTATACGGTGAAGCATCCAAAAGATAAGGTTATATCTAATTTGTAGAAATAAGTTATTGGTTAATTGTTATAAGTTATAGCCATAAAATAAAAACAGACAAGAAGATGAACAAGCTTAAACAACTATTGACAATGGCGTTTTTATTAGCGACCATTCTGACTTTTGGACAAACTAACATGACAAAGACAGAAGAACAACCTTACATTGAAGTAGCGGGGACAGCAGAAAAAGAAGTTATTCCGGATGAAATTTACATTGGAGTTATCATTCGTGAAAAGTATGTAAACAAAGTTAAAGTGACAATTGAAGAACAAGAAGAAAAACTTAAAAGCGCTGTAAAATCGCTCGGCATCGACTTAACAAACTTATATTTATCTGATGCAAACGCTGACTATGTAAAAATTCGTTGGCAGAAAAAAGACGTTCTTACGAAAAAAGACTATACATTAAAAGTTTCAGATGCTACAACTGTTGGAAAAGTTTTTCAAGAACTTGAGAAACTTGAAATAACGGATGCTTTTATTTTAAAAGTTAATCACTCTAAAATTGACAGTTTACGAAAAGAAGTGAAAATTTTAGCTATCAAAGCAGCCAAAGACAAAGCAGACTATTTATTGACCGCCATAGGCGAACAAACAGGAAAGCCATTGATTGTTAGGGAAAATGATATATTGCCACTCGCTAATGTAACAGGCGTTAACTTTAGAGGTTCCCGCTCTGAGGAGACATTATATTATATTGATGGAATTAAAATGAAATCTGAAGAAAATAACGAAATACAATTTCAAAAAATAAAATTGATTTCAACTATATACGTCAAATTCTCAATCAAATGAGAGTGGACAGAAATACTGACGAGAATATAACTACTAGCTACAACCTTCTACTTTAAACTTTCAACCTTCAACTAATAATAGTAATACTCATCATTCAGTTTCCCTGAATTGAGTTTGAACGAAAGCGAAAAACCTGCATACCAACCCGAAAGAGAATTTCGTGGACCATCAGAAATAAAACCACCGCTGTTCTTCCATTTTTTAGAAGAAAAATCAAAATTATATCCCGCAGAAATTCCAAGTAAAATGCCACCTAATTTATATTTTGCTTTTGAGTCAATGGATAAAACGTAAGCAGGATTTCTGATAATTCTTCTGTTTTGATTGTTGCTTGCGTTGTCAAAAATGGAGTTCGATTTCCAGTTCAAATCAATAGATTCGCCCATCGTGTAATGGTAATATCCGTTGCCAATGGCAAGCACAACGATTCCTTTTTTGTTCATCGAAATAAATTGTTTGCCCACTTTAAAGCTTCCACCAAACACAGATAAACTATAGCTTGCAGAATCTTTGCGAATATTTTGCTTTGGTGTAAAAAACACATTCATTCCAACAAAACCTTCATCATCTTGAAAATCAAAAAACAAATTAGTGTACCTAAATATCGGAGAGAAATTTTGTGATAAATTAAGCTGTCGAGTAAATTCTGAAAAGCTTGTAGAATAACCTGTAAAGCCACTTTCTACGCCCAAATCAAACACAAATTGCTCGGGCTGATAGTATTCGTCTTCGTAATTCTCTTCTGTTGTGTCAATGATTTGGTCATCACTTGAATTATTTGTGTTCAAAACAAAAAAATCAAACCCAGGAAAATGTTCTTCAATCAAAGAATCTTGTTCATTTTTTTTCACCAAGAATAATTTTCCATCGGCATCTTCAATAGTTAAAGAATCAACCAAATGTTTGCCCACCGTGTAATCATCTGAAAAGCCATCGGCATAAGAGTTTAAGTACACTATAGGTAGGGTAAAAATTTTACCTTTTATCTCCGAATTATTTGAATGTTTGATGCGATACGCCAACGATTTAAACGCATCAAAGGCGCAATTGCTGTTGGTTTTATCTGGAATGGTATGGCATCTTCCAAACTGCATTAGTACCTTCGCTTCGGGGTTATCATGCAAATATTTTATGAATGAATTGTACAAATATTCTTCGCGTAAAATAACGTATTGAATAGCGCGGGAGTTGAGATAGTCGTTCCATTGCTCAGCTTTATCTAATCCTTCAAAAATTTTGAAAAAATGTTCACAGTCTTCTCCCAAATATGCTCGGTAATGCGCTTCGTATTTTTTTACATTCGCAATAATTGGTTTGATGGAAGAGTAAAAATTAAAATCTTCGTAAAAACCGCTTGAAAACACATTGACTTCTGCGTTGTCGGAACTTTTTTTGATTAATCTATCAGAATAACTCGCCAAACTTCTAATGGTTTCTATGTGAAAATTAATCGAATCGTGAGCGTGTATAGAATCGCTAGGCAATAGCATTGAAGCTACTTTCACGGCAATAGGAATAGAGCGTTCAATATCAATAGAGGTGATTCTTACTTGTGGACAGTAAATTGTATCTAAACTCAAATTGAGTGTTCTGATGCTATCAAACAACGCTTGAAATTCGGGATAGAAATAATCTTTCACTACTTCTTTTATAGCCGTATCACCCGTTTGAATATAAGTATCTGCGAGCCATCCAATGCTGTAACCAAACTCCAACAACAAATGGTCTATGCCATAATGTTTGTTGAGATGTTTTAAAATTTTAAACTCTAATTTGTAGTTGCTTTTTCTGAATAAATGATTTTCGCCAAGCATTACTACGCGCTTGTCTTTAAACTCTTTTTCAATCAGACTAAAATCATCGGTAGAATTACTATCAATAAAAATTTGATTGTACTGCTGAGCATTGCCAATAGCTACCGACAAGAAAAATACTAAACCTAAAAACTGTTTAAACATTATAAGAAATTTTCTCTTTAAAAATAACAATGTAAGTATAACTGAAAATATTGAAGTAGGGTTACAAAAACAATGAAAAAAAAGAAAAATACTTGTCGCTTTGGAGATAACCTTAAAAATTACATTACTTATCAATTCACCGTTACATATTACTGCCTATGCTTTTTCCTCCATCAACGTAAAGGGTTTGACCTGTAATAAAGTTTGTGTTATACGAGCCTAAAAATGCAACTGCGTTTGCAACGTCTTCTGGAAATCCAATGGTTTTGGTGGGTTGAGCCTGAATTAGTTTTTCAAGCACATCTTTTCGTAATCCTTGCGTTAGTGGCGTATCAATAAGACCAGGTGCAACAGCATTGACACATACATTGTACTTTCCTAATTCAAGTGCCAAAGACCTGGTAAGACCAATAACTCCTGCTTTTGATGCAGCATAATTGGTTTGACCTCTGTTTCCGAGCCAAGCTCTTGATGAAACATTTACAATGCGTCCGCCATTTTGTTGCTTCATTATAGCTGATGCTTCTTTGCACATCAGCCATGTTCCTTTTAGGTTTACACTAATAACTGCGTCAAAATCCTCTTCGGGCATATTTTCCATCAAATTATCTTTAATAATTCCTGCATTATTAACCAAAAGGTCGAGCTTTTTATAGTTTTCAATCAGCCACTGAAATAAGTTGGAAACACTTTTTCTATCTACAATATTGCAATGACGATAGACGCACTTACTTTGATATTGTGCTTCAACTCGTGTCCCAGCTTCATCGTCAACATCTATCATAATTACAAAATAACCCTCTGATATAAGTTTTTCGGTAATAGACTTGCCTATTCCTTTTACTGCGCCCGTTACTAAAGCAATGTGTGCTTGTTGATTCATCTTTATAAAATTAAATTAGATACCAATTAAAAAAATTTGTCAATAATAGCAACTATTAGTTATTGGTTTGCAATGAAGATAAATATATAATTCCTCAAATATGACCTAAGTCATATTTCATTCCTTTTTTTCCCTATACTTTAGTTCACCCTACTTCGCTATGTATAATATTTAAACAGTACTAAACACGGCTTCTTTCTGTTAAAAACTAATACATAAAAAAGAATATACGTAAAGTTATCATAAAAAAGTTACACGCAAAATGAAACCATTAAAAGATGTTGTTGAAGAATGTAAAGCATTAGCATTCGACCTCAACTTTACCAAAGCAAAACAATGGAAAGCTGAAAAGGTAGGGCGAGTTATTGTTGGCTACACACCTATTTATTTTCCTCGCGAAATTATTCATGCTGCAGGTGGATTGCCCGTAGGTATTTTTGGTGGTGGCGATCGCAAACAAATTATCAAAGGCGATGCGTATTACCAATCCTACATCTGCCACATTCCACGAAGCATTATGGAGTTAGCTCTTGATAAACATTTGGATGATTTTGACGGATTTATTTTCCCTTCTATTTGCGATGTTTTAAGAAATCTATCAGGGATATTCAAGCAACATAAATTCGGAAGGTTTGTAAAATATATGGATTTTCCCCAAAATTTTTTACCTCAAATTGGTGGAGTGTTCTATCAACAAGAAATGGAACACGTGTTGAAATACATTAAAGAAATTAATGGTAAAATTCCAACTACTGATGAGTTGAATCATTCTATCAGTTTATACAACAAAAACCGACAGCTCATTGAATTTATTTATGATATTAGACAAGATTATCCATGGCGGTTATCTATTGAGGATGTTTATCATATTGTAAGAGCGGGTACCGTAATTCCTGTTGAAGAACACAACGAAATTTTAGAGCAAGTTTGCGAACATATTAAACAAGAAATTGGAGTTCCTCAAGATAAAATTAAAGTCGTTATTTCTGGAGCATTTTGTGAGCAACCCGCTGTTGGCTTAATTAAAGCCATTGAAGAAGCGGGTTGTTACGTTGTAGATGACGACTATATGTTGGGCTCAAGAATGATATTGGGAGATATTGATGCCTCTACCAACAAGCCACTTGAAGCAATTGCTAATTCATATATTAAGCAAAGTCAATACTCGTCTTCTATTTACGATGTTGCAAATCCTAAAGAATACCGATTGGCAAAAATTATTGAAAACAGAGGCGCCAACGGAGTAATATTTGCTTCAGCAAGTTTTTGTGACCCAAGTTTATTAGATGCTCCTATTTTTCAAAATGCATTTAACAGAATGGGCGTACGCTACATTGCCTTCCAGTTTAGTGAAAACATCAATCAATTTAAAGTAATAAAAGAACAAGTAGGTGCATTCTCAGACTCAATTAAGCTGTGGGAAGACGAACCTGCAGCAATAAGCAATATTAATTTAACTGCGACTGATTCTTGCAAACATTAAATAACTATTAATAATATGAACAGATTTAATAATTCAACGTTTTAGATTGACTCAACTCTAAACTTTAAACTTTCAAGATATGTCAAAAGAAGCAATAAAAGAAAAAAGTATGATACTCCAAAAGGAGATGGTAGAAGGCTTATTCAACGACCTCGATCATGCTAAAGAGTTAGGTAAAAAAGTTTGCTACACCTTCGTTCCTGGAAATTTATCAGAACTCATCAGAACATTTGATATGTTGCCAGTTTATCCTGAAATTAATGCTTTGCAAAGTGCCATGCGTAAAAAATCGGGCGGATATATTAAAGAAGCCGAACGTAACGCCCACTCGGAAGATGTGTGTACTTACGTAAAATGTGATGTGGGGATGATGATGAAAGGAAACATCGGACCAACGGGCACAAAAATACCCGAGCCAGATATTTTATTATTGAGCTATACTGGCTGTTTTACATTTATGAAATGGTTCGAAACGCTTAAAAGAGAATACCCAAATGCAGAGGTAATAATGATTCACACACCTTATCAGGAAAACGCAGAAATTACTCCTGAAATGACACAATATATGGTCAATCAATTAAAGGAAGAGGTAATTCCTAAAATGGAAAAAATATCAGGAATTAAATTTGATGAAAACAAATTAAAAGAGCATTTAAAACACGCTGCAGAAGCAGAAGATTGGATTACCAAAATTTTTGACACAACCAAACATAAGCCCTCACCTATTGATGCCTATTTTGCTGGTGTGTACTACATCGGGCCCATCAACATTGGTTTTAGAGGCACACCCGAAGCGGTTGAATATTACAAAGAGCTATACAACGAAATTCAAGAACGAATAAAATTAGGGTTAGGACCCGTTACTCCAGAAGGAGAAATGAAAGAAGAAAAATACCGATTGGTTGTTGAAGGACCACCAAATTGGACCAACTTCCGTGAGTTTTGGAAAATTTTCTACGATATGGGTGCCGTTATTGTGGCCTCTTCTTACACTAAGGTGGGCGGTGTTTACGATATGGGTTGGCGACATGACCCAGAAAGACCTTTAGAATCTCTAGCAGAATACTGCATGAACTGCTACACCAACCTAAACATTCCTCAAAGAATTGATTTACTATCGAAATGTATTACCGAATATCAAGCCGATGGATACATTACCAACTCTATTAAGAGTTGCAACTCTTTTTCTGCCGGGCAACTTGGCATGATGAGAGAAATTGAAGACAGATTAGAAGTACCCGTTGGCTTTATAGAATCTGATTTGGTTGACCCACGTTACTTCTCCTATTCAAACATTAAAAACCGACTAGAATCTTACTTCCAAATGTTGGCTCAACGAAAAATGTTAGAGAAGCAAGAAGCATAAAGCAAACTTTTAAATATTGACACATGAAAAAATATTATTTAGGAATAGACTTGGGCTCAACCACCTCCAAAGCCGTCATCATTAACGAGCAAGACGAAATTGTTGGAAGAGGAATTACCAACACAAGAGCCAATTATAAAGTGGCGGCTGACATTGCTCGTGAAGAAGCTATTTACGATGCCCGTTTTAATTTACTACAAAGAAAAATTGGTGAAGATGTAACAAAGCCCGAGTTTAAAACATACATGAAAGACCTTAGAAGCGTTTTTCAATATCTACAGTTTAAGAAAAGAATGGATAGCTTGGAAGAAACACTAAATGAAACTGTAAATAATTTTTCTTACGATAATAAAGCAGATATCCTTATAAAGCTAAAAGAAATTATAGAGTCCATTCGTCCGCAAATTAGAAAAGGATTTGTAGAAGAAAATTTGGGCTCCAAAAATCAATTTTTTAGAGACATCGTAAGTGAAAAATATAACCTTGAAGTAGAAGATAAAGACGTTGAATATTACGAACCTCTAATGCTTGCCTTTGATAAAAGCATTACTCCTACCGAAAATGAAATGGTACAGTACAATTTTAAAGAATTGGTATTGGAAGCCATGAAAATATTAGAAGATAAATACAAAGGATTAGCAGACCAACAAGAAGACGGAAGCAAAGAAGATTGGTATTATGCTGAATTAAATGCCGTAAAAAACAATTATAAAAATGTAGAATACACCCTGAGAGAACATATTGAAGATATTGCCAACGAAGATATTTACATTGCTAAAATGACCGGAACAGGTTACGGTAGAGCTTTATTGCCTTTCCCAGAAGATTGTATTAAATCAGAAATTTTGTGCCATGCTTTTGGTGCACATGCGGTATTTCCAAATACACGAACTGTTTTAGATATTGGCGGACAAGACACCAAAGCCATACAAGTGGACAGCCACGGCTTAGTAACAAGCTTTCACATGAACGACAGATGTGCCGCAGGTTGTGGACGTTACTTAGGTTACATTGCCGATGAATTTGGCCTATCACTAAACGAATTAGGACCAGAAGCAAACAAAGCAACAAAAGAAACCACCATCTGTTCCACTTGCACCGTGTTTGCTGGAGCTGAAGTAAAAGAATTATTACACAACGGTGAAGAACGACCAAACATCCTTGCAGGTTTACACAAAGCCATTGTACAACGCGCCATGTCATTAATCGCTCGTTCAGGCGGAGTTCGTAACGAATTTACATTTACCGGAGGAGTAGCACGTAATGAAGCCGTACTTAAATATGTAAAACAAATGGTAACCGACTCTTACGGAGAAGTAACCATGAACATACATACCGACTCCATATTTATGGGAGCTTTAGGCGGTGCCATGTTTGCCAGAAGAAATATTAATGCCGACTTACCAACAGCTTCTAAAGAGAAGGTAACAAACGAAGAATAAAAAATGAAACATGTAATTGTTTTAGGTGCAGGTTTAATAGGTAGAACTATAGCCACAGATTTGTGTAACAGATACGATGTAACCTGTGCTGATATTCACTTAGCAAACCTAAAAATATTATCAAATAAACACAACATAAAAATCATTCAAGGTGATTTTACTCAAACATCGGCTCTGAAAAAACTTATAAAACCTTTCGATTTGGTAGTTTGCGCAGTACCTGGATTTATGGGTTATCAAACATTAAAAACTATTATCGAAGCAAAAAAAAATGTGGTTGATATTTCATTTTTCCCAGAAAATGCACTTGAGCTTGATTCTATTGCAAAGAAAAATAATGTAACCGCCATTGTAGATTGTGGCGTTGCACCTGGATTATGTAATCTTATTGCTGGATATCACAACGTTAAAAATCCTATTAACTATTACGAATGTTTAGTGGGCGGACTGCCACAAATAAGAGAATGGCCCTACGAATACAAAGCTGTTTTTTCACCCATTGACGTCATTGAAGAATACACGCGACCTGCCAGATACATCGAAAATGGTCAACTGGTAATTCGAGAAGCACTAAGCGATGCAGAAAATATCTATTTTGAAGAAGTAGGCACACTGCAATCATTCAACACAGATGGTCTGCGCTCGCTTATCGAAACCATGCCACACGTATCAAATATGAAAGAAAAAACATTACGTTTTCCAGGTCATATTGACATTATGCGCATTTTCAGAGAAACCGGATTTTTCAACAAAGAAAAAATAGACGTAAACGGAAAAAAAATTGCCCCTATTGAACTTACATCAAAACTTGTCTTTGATAAATGGAAACTAAATAAAGGTGAAAAAGATTTTACCATAATGCGTGTAACGGTTAAAAATAAAAAAGAAACCATCACTTACACGCTATATGATGAAATGGAAGTGGCAACTCAAACCACATCTATGGCTAGAACTACCGCTTACACTTGCACTGCTGCTGCAACCCTTGTTTTAGAAAACTACTTCAACAAAAAAGGTGTTTGCCCTCCAGAATACGTGGGCGAAGATGAGGTGAGCTTTAAATCTATTATAAACTATTTAAAAAAAAGAAATATTCAGCTAAAGAAGGTAGTCGTACCTATTAAAAAGTAAATACACATGAAACAAACAATTAAAACCATGGGCGTTGATGTTGGCGGAAGCTATGTTAAAGCCGTATTAATGGAATATAACCAAGAAACAGGCGATCATAAATTAGTGGATAAACAAACTGAGAAAATCAGAAAGCGCAATCCTAAAGACGTGGTGGTAGATGCTGTTGATTTAATTTTAAAAAGAAACCAGTTAAATTACGATAAAGATATAGCTTACTTAGCATCTACAGGCGAAGGTGAAATGGTTGAAAAGAAAACAGGTCACTTTTACAGCATGACTTCTCACGCTCGTGGAGGAATCTATTTTGCTCCAAACGCCAAAACTGTGGTAGATATGGGCGGTTTGTATGTTAGAGCAATAAAAATAGACACTAGAGGTAAAGTGCTTGACTACAAAATGACTGGACAATGTGCTTCCGGCTCAGGGCAATTTATCGAAAATATTTCACGCTATTTAGGTTTAGCCATTGAAGAAGTAGGCGAAATTTCTTTAAAAGCAGACAACCCAGAAGTGCCATCAGGAATTTGCGCAGTATTAGCAGAAACAGATGTTATCAACCTAGTATCAAAAGGACTTTCAACACCAAATATTGTAAAAGGAATAAATATTTCTATTGCACAGCGCGTAGTAAAATTGTTAGGTTCTCTCAAAGCCGAATCTCCCATTGCGTTAGTAGGCGGTATGGGCATGAACGTGGGTATGATTCAAGCCATTGAAGAATCGGCTTCGGAAAACAAAAAGCAATCGTTTGAATTTGTTTCTCATCCAGAAGCAATTTACTCTGGCGCAATTGGCGCAGCGCTTTGGGGAGGATTTAGATATTACAAATTAAAAGAAAAAGAGACAGCGGTATTAGCTTAGAATAGATACAAAAAATGAAACAACTAAACTCAGAGCACACACTTGGTAAAGTTACCCCAAACATCGCCCTATTCCTAAATGAGAATAAAGAAAGGTTTGCGGACAGGTATGTTTATCAAGAAAAAAATAACATTGGGGAGTATGTTGGAATTAAGTGGTCGTCCTTTTATCATAATATTGAAAAAATTGCTTTAAACCTACAGCAAGCAGGATTTAAAAAGGGAGATAAAATGATATTATTTACCCGAAACCGACTTGAAATGTTGGAATTAGAATTGGCAATTATGGCTTATGGAGGCATTGCCGTGCCAATTTTCGCTCACTTTAAACGCGATACTGCAGAATTACTAATAAATCACTCAGATGCTTTATGGATGGCAATAGCCGGACAAGAGCAATTAAACAATATTGGTGGTGACTTAAAGCAGCTCAAATCCATTTTTTATTTTGATGAAGTAAAAGACAACCGTTACAAAAATTTAATTCCATTTAACCATCTGCTAAAAGAAATTCCAGAAGGAAACGAAAACTTATTAGATACCTCAATAAATCCAGATACCATTTGCTTAAACATGTACACTTCCGGAACAATGGGAACTCCAAAGTGTGTTCAGCTAACCCATAAAAATATACTTTCTCAACAAGCTGCTTTAGATATTGTATGGGATGTAACGCCTAATGACCGTTTTTTATCTTACCTACCTTGGCACCATAGTTTTGGTGGAATTTTTGAACTATTTACTGCACTGTACAACGGAGCTACTTTTTATTTAGAAAGCAGTTATGGAAGAGATGTTGAATCTATCTTCGAAAATTGGAAGCAAGTTAAACCAACCATATTCTTTAGTGTTCCTAAAGTGTATCAAGCATTGTACGAAAAAACAGTAGCAAGCAAAGAAGCCGAAGATATATTTTTCAATTCTGGTTTAAGATTCATATTTACGGCTGCAGCAGCTTTGCCCGAAAAATTATCCAATGAGTTTGAAAAAAGAGGAATTCCCGTAATAGAAGGGTGGGGATTAACCGAAACATCTCCCTGCTGCACACTTACCGACTCAAAACTGAAACGAGAAACCGGTGTGGTTGGCAAACCAATACCCGGAGTTAGTATCAGAATTGCTGATGACAACGAAATTCAAGTAAAGGGACCAAATATCATGCTTAACTATTTTAACAATGATGAAGCCAATAAGGATGTGTTTACCGAAGATGGTTGGTATCGTACAGGCGATGTTGGAGAGATTACCGAAACAGGATTAAAACTAATTTCTAGAAAAGACCGCATTTTTAAACTATCCAATGGAGAAAAAGTAATTCCAACCGATTTAGAAAAAGCCATTGAATTAAAGTGTCATTACGTCCAATATGCCGTAGTTTCAGGTAGTGGTGAAGAACACCCAGTAGCATTAATTTTTCCAAATAAAAAATTATTAGAAAATCCCGATTATCAACTTTCACCAGAAGAAGGATGTTTTTGTCCACGCAGTTTAAACGAACTTGGCAAATGCCTCACGGGTTGTTTAGCAATGGCAAATGAAAGCATCGGACAAAAATTTGCAAAAGTAAAATCAGCAGCTATCATTTTAGATGAACTTTCATTAGACAACAACACACTTACACCCTCCATGAAAGTAGCTCCAAAAAATGTTGTTGAAAAATATCGTGCACATCTTCTAAATCTTTATGGCGAAAATGTTCCAGTTAATGAAGAAGTATATGTTGTAGAACTCGATACAAATAAATATTCGCAACGATGTACAAAATAAAATCTACAGATAAAATGAAAGAACTAATGGGTAATTATTTCCGCTCATTAGAAACAGGGAAAAAGAAAATTGCTTGGTGCACCAGTGTTGGTCCTGCAGAATTATTGCGTTCATTTGGTTTTGAAGTATATTTTCCCGAAAATCATGGAGCACTTTTAGGTGCCACACGAACAGCCATGGATTATATTTCCGAAGCTATTAAATGCGGCTATTCAGGGCATGTTTGTTCTTACACTACTGCAGATATTGGTTCGTACCTGAAAAAACAAACACCGCTGCAATCACATTATGGTTTAAAAGGTCATCCTAAACCCGATATTATTGCTTACAACACCAACCAATGCCGAGAAGTACAAGATTGGTTTCACTTTTTTGCTGATGAATTTAACTGTCCCATTGTTGGTATTATGCCTCCGCGCCATGTTGACGAAGTAACTCAAAATGAAGTAGATTTAGTAGTGAAACAATTCAAAAACATGATTCCGATTTGCGAGCAGGTTAGTGGTCAAAAATTTGATGAAAATAAATTTAAAGAAACCGTTCGCTTAAGCAAAGAAGCAACTCTGCTTTGGCAAAAAGTGTTGAAAACATCAACAGTCATGAATGCACCATTGAGTTTTTTCGATGGAACCATTCACATGGGACCCATTGTAGTGCTTCGAGGAACTCAACTAGCAAAAGATTACTATACCGAATTATTAGCAGAATTAGAAGATAACGTAAAAAACAACATCGGATTTTTACCACAGGCAAAAACACGAATTTTTTGGGAAGGTATGCCGATTTGGGGGAAACTAAGAATGTTAAGCGATTTGTTTAATTCAAACCATGCAGCAGTTGTAGCTTCTACTTATTGCAGCAGTTGGGTGTTTGACAAGTTTGATGAAAACGACCCTTGGAATTCTACCGCACGAGCATACACCGAAATTTTTATCAATCGAAGCGAAAAAGCAAAAATGAAAATGCTTGCCGATTGGTTTAAAGAATATAAAATTGATGGTATTGTTTACCACGACACCAAAACTTGTTTTAACAACTCCAATGCAAAATTTGGTATGCCACAGCGATTAAAAGATAAAACAGGAGTGCCTTTTTTGGTAGTAGAAGGCGATTTGTGTGACCTGAGATTTTTTTCCGAAGGACAAAGCATCACCAAAATTGAAACATTTTTAGAGCAAATGGAAGACAGTAAAGTGATTTAATAAATGACAAAAAAGAATAAAAATACTCAACCTTCTCCCTTCCCTTCGGGAAGGGTTTGGGATGGGCTTAAAGTTGGTATTATTGGTCTTGGACCAGTTGGAATGATTTTAGCCGTAAAACTAAAAGAAGCTGGTTGCGAAGTTGCCTTATGCGAAGTAAACGAAACTAAAGCCGAAAAAATTAAAAATGAAGGCTTGATTTTAGAAAATGTAATTGAACAAAAAGCTCAATTCAATAAGGTTTATACAAATATTTCGGAGCTTGTACCATTTGATGCCGATTATTTATTTTTCGCTTTAAAAACTACGCAAACAGCACTTGCAGTAAAAGAAGCACAACAACTCAATACCGAAAAACTTACAGTTGTTTCTGCACAAAATGGAATCGATACTGAACAATTACTCACAGAAGGATTTGGCGAAAGCAAAACACTGAGAATGGTGGTAAACTTTGCAGGAAATACAACCGCACCAAATACTACAAAAGTTACATTTTTTACACCGCCCAATTACATTGGTTCAATAAACGACAGCAAAACACACAAAGCAAAAGAAATTGCTGATTTGTTAACAGCCATAAATCTTGAAACAAAAACAGTAGATTCTTTTGAATTGATAAAAAGAGCTTGGGAAAAGACCATTTTAAATTCATCGTTGAGTGCCTTGTGTGGAGTAAGCCGATTGACTATGGCAGAAGCAATGGCAGATAAAGATACGGTAGAACTTATTGAGCAAGTTATTGCCGAAGGCATTCAAGTTGCCGATGCAGAAAAAATTCATTTCCCCGATGACTTTCTTCGTCAATGTATGCGTTACCTCAAAAAAGGTGGCGACCATTTTCCTTCTCTTGCTGTTGATTTAATTAATAACAGACCAACAGAAATTGATTATTTCAATGGAAAAATTGTAGAATATGGTCGTAAGCATTACATCCGAACATCATTAAATCTAGCATTTACCAACATGGTAAAAGCCATGACCAATAAAAATATCGTTTCTCGCATTCCAGGTGCAGCAGGCGATATTAATAGAAAAATTCTCGACAAAGGATTAATCAACAAAGCTGCAACTTCTGCAACCTACAAAAATGTTGATTGCTTTATGGGAATAGATTTAGGCTCGTCTTACGCTAAGTTTAGTGTAATTGATGATAAAGCCAACACTTTGTTCAGATACTTCTTGCCTACCATGACTAACGACAAACAAGCATTTAAAAACGTGATGTCGGCAATCACATCAAACTTTAATATAAAACACAGTTGTGCAACAGGCTATGGTCGTAAACATTTTACCGAAACTGATATTGTTAAAACAGAAATTAACTGTGCAGCCGTTGGAGTTTCTCAATATTTTAAAGGTGAAAAAAACATCATTGATATTGGAGGAGAAGATATTAAAATTATTCGTTGCGATAAAGATAACAACGTAGAAAATTTCTACATGAACGATAAATGTGCAGCAGGAACAGGTTCCTTTTTAGCCGAAATTGCTGAACGTGCAGGAATAAATATTTCAGACATGAGTAGTTTGGCTTCTTTATCAAAATACGATAAAGAACTAAATAGTTTCTGTACAGTTTTCGCCAAAACTGAAATCATGAATTGGATTTTTGATGGCATGAAACTCGAAGATATTTCTAGAGGAATTTACAATTCAATAGCCAATAAAGTGGCAAAAATGAGGCTCGACCCAGATATTCCGACTTATATGATTGGTGGAGTTATAGCTCATCATCCTTATTTAAAAGATTTACTCAACGAAAAATTCAACAAAGACATTAAAATAGTGGATGCGCCACAACACGTTGTTTCTTTTGGTGCAGCTGTTATTGCCATCCAGCAATATAGAAAACAAAAAACTTTAAACATTGAACACGAAAAACAAAAACATTAAGGCATGAAAGGATTTCACGACAAGAAAAAAGGGATAGCAATAACTTACGATAATATTTATCTCGTTAACGGAGCAAGAACTCCATTTGGAAAATTGTGCGGAACATTAGGACAAGTTTCTCCTACTGATTTGGGAATTTATGCAACAAAAGCAGCCATCGAAAAATCGGGAATTAAAGGAGAAGACATTGATCAGGTAATGTATGCAAACATTGGGCAAAGTTCTGCCGACTCTTACTTTTTGCCGCGTCATATTGGTTTATATTCAGGTATTCCAGAAGGAGTTCCTGCAGTGATGCTTCAACGAATTTGCGGCTCTGGTTTTGAAACCATTATTGCTGGTGCCGAACAAATTTCTTTAGGTAAAGCACAAACTGCTTTGTGTGGCGGAACAGAAAATATGACGCTATCTCCAACAGTAAGTTTTGGAAACAGAATGGGATATCCGTTAGGAAAAATTGATTTTAAAGACATGCTTTGGGAAGCATTAAACGATACAGCAGCAGTTCCTATGGGATGCACTGCAGAAAATGTAGCAGAAAAACATGGTATAACAAAAGCTGACGCCAATGAATTTGCAAAACTTTCAGTAGATAGATATTTGGCAGCAAAAGAAAGAGGTTTTTTTGATGGCGAAGTAGTAAAAATGAATTCTGCCGAATTTGCTATTAATGGATTAAACACAAGAAAAGTAAGATTACCTAAACACGCTGTAAATTTTAATGTTGATGAAAATGTTCGTTCGTCAAACTTAGAAGATATGGCAAAATTGCCCTCTGTGTTTGCCCGCGATGGGGTTCAAACTGCAGCCAACTCAAGTGGAATTGTTGATGGAGCTGCATCGGTAGTCGTTGCACATGGCGATTTTATTAAAGCAAAAGGATTAAAACCATTAACTAGAGTAGTGGCTTCTACAACAAGTGCTTTAGACCCAAGAGTAATGGGATTAGGACCTGTACCAGCAATACAATTTTTGTTAGAAATAACAGGATTAAAATTATCTGACATAGGATTAATTGAAATTAACGAAGCTTTTGCCGCTCAATTTATTGGTTGCGAAAAAGAATTAGGATTAAACAGAGATATCTGTAATGTAAATGGTGGAGCAATTGCTTTAGGACATCCTTTAGCAGCAACAGGAACTCGATTATCGTTAACACTTTCAAGAGAAATGAACATTAGAGGTGTTAAATACGGTATTGCTTCGGCATGTATTGGTGGCGGACAAGGAACAGCTATTTTATTTGAGAATTGTAATATATAAAAGCCCATTCCTAACCCTTCCCGAAGGTAAGGGAATACAGAACGAATAGATAACTAAAAATTAATTGACATGACAGAAAAAATATCACCAGCTGCTACTTCCTCCCCTTCGCGGAGGACTGAGGTGGGGCTAATGAAACAATGGCAAATGACAGCACTAAAAGAAGATTTTTCTTTAGTGGAATCAGATTTGCCAACAATTAACGAAAATGAAGCATTAGTAAAAGTGGCAGGTTGTGGAGTTTGCCACACCGATTTAAGTTTTTGGCATGATGGTGTTCGCACTAAAAAAGAAATGCCTTTAACTCTTGGTCATGAAATTAGTGGAACTGTTTTGGAAGGTCCTGCTCATTTAAAAGGCAAAAATGTAATTATTCCAGCCGTTTTGCCTTGTGGTAATTGCGAATTGTGCAACAAAGGTAGAAGCAACATGTGTCAAAATCAATTGATGCCAGGAAACGATTTTCATGGTGGTTTTGCTACACATATTGTGGTTCCTCACCAATATTTATGTCTTGTACCCGATTCAGTTTTAACCAAATATAAATTAGAAGAACTATCGGTTATTGCAGATGCTATTTCTACACCATATCAGGTAATGAAAAAATCTGAAATTGAAAAAGGCGATTTAGCCATTTGTATTGGAGTTGGTGGAGTTGGTGTTTACGGAGCTTTAATTGCCAAAATTATGGGAGCTAAAGTATTAGCCATCGATATCAATGATGAAAAATTAGCTCAAGCAAAGAAAAACGGAGTGGATGCAACACTTAACTCTAAAGGATTAGATAGTAAAGAAATTAAAGCTAAAGTAAGAGAAATTGCCAAAGAATTAAATGCTCCAAAATTCGGATGGAAAATATTTGAGTTTTCCGGAACAGCACCAGGGCAAGAATTGGCTTTTAACCTTATTACTTTTACTTCAACCATGAGTGTGGTTGGATTTACCATGAATAAACTGGAAGTTCGCTTAAGTAATTTAATGGCATTCGATGCCAAACTAATTGGAACTTGGGGCTGTAAACCAGAACTCTACCCTGAAGTGGTGGATTTAATTGCTACAGGGAAATTGGAAATCAAAGACTTTGTTCAAACTTTCCCACTAAGTCAGATAAACGAAGTGTTTAAAAATACATTAGCACATAAATATACAAAACGCTCGGTACTAGTGCCTGAGTGTTAATTATAAACTTTAAACTAAAAAAATATGGAAACATTAAAAAATCACAACATTGTAGAAGGGTATAAATATACCGACATTCTTTATGAAAAAAGACCAGTTATAAATACTGATGGTTCAGAAGTTAAAGGATTGTATAACGCATGGATTATGCTCAACAATCCTAGTCAGTATAACTCATACACTACTAAAGCGGTAAAAGAAATTATTTTGGCTTTTGGCGAAGCTTCCAACGATAGAAGTATAGTAGCAGTAATTTTTACTGCTGTTGACGATAAAGCATTTTGTACAGGTGGAAATACCAAAGAGTATGCAGAATACTACTCTGGTCAACCTCAAGAATATTCGCAATACATGCGTTTGTTTAACGACATGGTTTCAGCCATTTTAAAATGCGAAAAACCGGTGATTTGTCGTGTAAACGGAATGCGTATTGCAGGCGGACAAGAAATTGGAATGGCTTGTGATTTAACCGTTTCTACAGATTTAGCCCAATTCGGTCAAGCAGGACCAAAACATGGAAGTGCTGCAATAGGTGGGTCAACCGACTTTTTACATTTGTATGTTGGCATTGAAAGAGCCATGCAGTCATTAACCTTGTGCGACAGATGGACTGCCCATTATGCTAAATTAATTGGTTTAATTACTGATATAGCTCCTGCACTTAAAGTAGATGGTAAATTCATCACTAACCCGATGGTTGTAACAGATAAGTTTGTCGATGAAATGGGCAATATTGTTTACGGGCAAATGAAAACTGGTGAAGAATTAGCAAAAGCAAAAGAAATTTTTAAATCGGCTGAAGTTGATTTATCAAAATTAGATGAAGCAGTAAACAAAACTGTAGCTAAATTATTGTATGCATTCCCTAACTGTATTGCTAAATCGCTAACAGAAGTACGTAAGAAAAAACTAGAACACTGGGATAGAAACAAAGAAAGCAGCCGCGAATGGTTAGCTTTAAACATGATGACTGAAGCAAAGGCAGGTTTCCGTGCATTTAATGAAGGTCCCAAAAATGATAGAGAAATAGATTTTGTAAAACTTCGTCAGCTCTTAGCAGAAGGACACGAATGGAATGATGAAATGCACAGAAAAATTTCTCCGCAATTTAAAACTGAAAATGTATAATATAACCGTCATTGCGTTTCCACCGTCATTGCTAGTGGAGTGCAACGGAACGAAGCAATCTGCCTAAACGATAGACAGATTGCTTCAGCTCCTACGCTCAACTCCAACACTTAGGCTTCGCAATGACGGAAACTATAAACCTCGCAATGACGATAAAATGGAAAAAAGAAAAAAATGAAAAAAATTAAACTTACCTACACACACAACAACACCATTGCCAACATTTTATTGAATGACGGAAAAGGAAATGTGTTGGACAATGTAATGATGCTTGAAATATTAGATTGTTTTAAAGAATTTAAAAATAATTCCAATCTAAAACTCATAACATTTCAAGGCGAAGGCAAACATTTTTCGTTTGGTGCAAGTGTTGAAGAACACACCAAAGAGTTGGCAGAAACCATGCTCAAAACATTTCATCAATTATTTTTCGGAATAGCAAGCATGAGTATACCAACGCTTGCAAAAATTTCAGGACAATGTTTAGGCGGTGGAATGGAATTAGCCATTATGTGCAATTTTTTATTTGCCGATAAAACAGCAAAAATGGGGCAACCCGAAATAGTGTTGGGAGTATTTCCTCCACCAGCATCAATTATTTTGCCTGAAAAAATAGGATTGGCAAGAGCAGAAGAAATCTTGATTTCTGGTAGAACATTAAATGCTGAAGAAGCTTTTCAAATAGGATTAATAAATAAATTGTTTGATGATAAAGAATTATTAAATACAGGAACAGAAGAGTGGATTGAAAAAAATATTCTGCCTAAAAGCGCTTCATCACTGCGTTATGCTGTAAAAGCTGCACGAATTAAATTCAATCATGTTTTAGGAAATTTTTTACCACAATTAGAATATATGTATGTAAAACAACTTATGGAAACAAAAGATGCTAACGAAGGAATTAACTCATTTTTAGAAAAAAGACAACCCATTTGGGAGAACTGTTAAATGCTTCCTCAACCCCTCCAAAGGAGGGCTATCAAGAGGCACAATAAAAAGAATTAATAATTATATTATAAACAAATAAAATATAAACTACCAACTTAACCTATAACTATGGAAAGTGTGTTGGTAGTTCCTCCCCTTCGGGGAGGCTAGGAGGGGCTAATTATGAAAAAAATAAAAACAGTTGGAGTAGTAGGCGCAGGAACTATGGGTGCTGCCATTGCTCAAAAATTTGCTCAAGAAGGTTTTACCGTTTACCTTAATGATAGAGAACAACAGTACATTGATAAAGGAATTTCAGGTATTCGTTCTATTTTAGAAGAAGGTGTTGAACGAAAATTATTTACTCAAGAAAAAGTAGAAGCAATCTTAAACAATATCAAAGGAACAGTAAATCAAAACGATTTAACTTCTTGTGATTTAATTGTAGAAGCCATTTTTGAAGATTTTAACGTAAAAAGTGAATTGTTTAAAACGCTTTCAGATATAGTAAGCAAAGATGTAATTTTAGCAACCAATACTTCCTCATTTTCTGTTACCGAGCTTTCTGCATCAGTTAAAAATCCTGAAAGATTTATTGGACTGCATTATTTTTATCATGCCGCAAAAAATCGTTTGGTAGAAATAATTCCGGGAGAAAAAACTTCTGCTGAAACAATAAAAGCAGTGTATGAATTTTCGATACTTTCAGGCAAAGACCCAATATTTACCGTTGATGCATACGGTTTTGCTGTTAACCGATTTTTTGTTCCATGGCTTAATGAAGCATGCAAGCTGCTTGATGAAGGAATTGGCTCTATTGCCGAAATTGATACTGTATGCATGAAAACTTTTGGAATAGGCATGGGACCCTTTGCTTTAATGAATGCGACTGGAGTTCCGATAGCACTTCATGCACAAAAGACATTAGAACATTTTGGACCATCATATAAAGTTTCTAAAAAACTAGAACTGCAAGTAGCAAGCAAACAAATTTGGAACTTAACAGGGACGGGTGAAGTAGCTATTTCTCCTGAAAAAGAAAAAGCTATTAACGAACGAATGTTAGGTTGCACATTGTTTGTTTGTTCACAAATTTTAGATGAAAAAGTTTGTACTGCAACCGACTTAAACAGAGGCGCAAAAATTGGTTTGAGATGGCGTTTTGGTCCAATAGATTTGATGAATAAATATGGCGAAAACGAAGTACAAAACTTAGTAGTGAAATATGCAAAATTGTATAAAGAAAATAATCCTTTAGGCATTAATGCAGATAACTGGAAAATGGAATTTGTTACACTTAATATAAACGGAAATGTTGCAACTATTACCATGTCTCGCCCAGAGGACATGAATGCATTGAATGAAGAAGTGATGCATCAATTAGATGAAAAATTTAGTGAAGCTGAATCAAACACAACTATTAAAACTATAATAATTACAGGTTCAGGAAAAGCATTTGTTGCCGGTGCCGACATTAAATTTTTTGTAAAAAATATGAAATCGAATACGATAGACAATATCGTTTCATTCACAAAATATGGTCAGGATGTTTTACAAAAAATTGATGCTTCTTCTAAAAAAGTTGTTGCCATATTAAATGGCATGGCACTTGGCGGTGGAATGGAGTTAGCATTGTGTGCAGATATACTGCTTGCTGTTCCGAAAACAAAAATTGCATTTCCAGAAACAGGAATAGGCATTTATCCCGGATTAGGCGGAACACAGCGTACGGCTTTGAGAGTGGGCAAGGGCTTAGCTAAATATGTAGTATTAACCGGGCAAATGTTAAACGCTTCTGAAGCAGCCGAAATAGGTTTAATTGATGCCGTAATAGAGCCAAGTGAAATATTCGATTTCATTTCAGGAAATAAGTCCATTCCTGAAAAATCAGCACACAAACTAAATCAAAAATGGCAGGCAATAGCATCGTTGTATGAGAAAAACAGCTACAAAGCAATTATTGAGGGCAATTATGTAAATGGCGAAATAGAAAAAGATATTGTAGAAAGATTAGTCAAAAACATGAAACACAAAGCACCAATTGCAATGAAATTTGCAGAAGAACTAATTGAATCTGCTAAAGGTCCATCATCTGAATTAGATAAATTAGTAGATATTTTTACTACTAAAGATGCTCTGCTCGGATTAACTAGTATTGGCAAAAAAGTAGAATACAAAGGAGAGTAATAAGAGTTAAAAGTTAGAAAGTGAAAAGTTTATAAAGTAAAAAATAATCTTTCAACTTTACACTAGAGAAATATGAAAACAACATTAAAAAGCGTAGTAATAAAGTTTGCGGGTGATTCTGGTGATGGAATGCAATTAGCAGGTACATTATTTACCGACACTACTGCAGTATTAGGTAATGAAATTGCCACTTTTCCCGATTTTCCGTCAGAGATTAGAGCACCGCAAGGAACTGTTGCTGGTGTTTCAGGTTTTCAAATTCATTTTGGAACCAGTGGTGTTCATAGTCCTGGAGATGCTCCAGATATTTTAGTCGCGATGAACCCTGCTGCATTAAAAGCAAATTTACACAACCTTAAACCAGCTTGTATTATATTAATAGATGTTGATTCTTTTGAAAAAAAAGACCTTGAAAAAGCAGGGTTTGAGTCAAATCCATTAGAAGATAATACCTTGGCGGATTATAAAGTAATTGAAGCACCAATTACTTCGCTAACTAAAGCTGCTTTGGTAGATTTAGGATTAGATAATAAATCAGCCGACAGATGTAAAAACATGTTCACATTGGGTATGGTTTTTTGGTTATTTAGCGAACCATTAGAACAAACCATCGCATTTTTTGAACAAAAATTCAAAAAAAATCCAACCATTGGAGAAGCAAATATTAT
>JBKHVV010000015.1:0-28905 GCA_046569885.1 Bacteroidia bacterium | reverse complement strand
TATCTTCGGACAAATGTATGGCACGGTTGACGAACCACAGTTTAAGTTTGACATGCTCTCTAAAAAAGAATACAACGAATTACAACACGAGCAAGAAAAACAAAACGTAAAAGCCATTTTGAAAGATGAATTTGGCTTGTTTAAAAAAGATACTACACTACTTGTAAAACCTCAAGAAGAGCAACAAAAAGCAAAATTTTTGATTGATTGGGAAGAATTCGACAAAGACACAACCAAAACGGATACAGAGAAAATAAACACAACGGAAGAAAAAGAAAAAAAGAAAACAGAACGCACCAATAAATTATTAAAAAAGATTGGTGCCGAAGAAAATAAAGAAGACACTGTTAAGTTTAAGATTGACAATAACGAATGATGAATTGAGAATTGAAAATTGAAAATTGAGAATTGAAAATTGAAAATTGAAAATTGAAAATTGAAAATTGAAAAATTACAGATTTAACGTAAACACGCCAACACCTTAACACGCTAATACGACTTTCAACCTTCAACTTTAAACTAAAAAAATGAACCTATACTCGAATAAACAACGATGGAAAATAATCCTTGCAGTGCTTGGAATTATTCTAATTGTTGGCTTTCTGTGGTATAGCAACGTAGTAACTACTCGCCTAAAAAATGAGCAAATAAACCATATAAAAAAATGGGCAGAAACGGTAAAGAAAAAAGCCGATTTGGTAAAACTCACCAACCAAACCTTTGAGCAACTAAAAGCCGAAGAAGAACACAAAGTAAACCTCTACGCCAAAGCCATTAAAGAAATTGAAAAAGACCTTCCTGATTTTGACATGGCGTTGTATATCATTAGCGACAACAACATTCCTTTAATACTTACCAATAGTGAAAACACCTACCTTACTTCTGCAAATATTTCAGTCACAAAAAATTATTTTACCGAAAAAATAAAAACAAAAAATCCTTCTATTTCTAACGATTCATTAAATGCAAAAAGCAATCGTTTTTTTAACGATTCTATAAATAAACTTATCGAAGAATGGGCAAAAAACAACGCACCCATAACCATAAAAGTAGATGCGAAAACCACACAAAATATTTACTTCCGAAACTCCGATAAATATTTTCAATTAGAGCATTTACGCGATTCGTTGATTGATGGCTTTACCAAAGATTTAGAAAACAACGATGCATTGGTGCCCTTTGTTTTTGTTGACTCAAGCGCGAATAATGTGTTAGCAACAAATATTTTCGAAATAAAAAATAATACACAATCGGTAAACGATTTTATCAATACAGAAAACCTTCCCATTTCTATCGAATTAGATGACAACCAACAAGGCTACATCTATTATTCCGACTCGCCTTTGGTAAAAACTTTAGAGCGCTTGCCCTATTTGCAATTAGCCGCTGTGTTGGTGTTTTTCGTTATTGCTTACCTCCTATTCAGCACCTTTAGAAAAGCCGAACAAAACCAAGTGTGGGTAGGTATGGCAAAAGAAACCGCACATCAATTAGGAACACCTATTTCATCGCTTATGGCATGGATAGAACTCCTAAAATCGAAAGGTATTGACGCCAACACCACCGATGAAATGCAAAAAGACATTCAGCGTTTGGAGACCATTACCGAACGCTTTTCTAAAATTGGGTCTGGCTCTTTGTTGGAAGAAGCCAACATTCACGAAGTGTTGCAACAAAGCATACACTATTTGCAAAAAAGAATTTCCAACAAAGTGAACATACATTTTAACTTACCAGAAAAAAATAGTTTGGTCAACCTAAATAAACCTTTGTTCGAATGGGTAATTGAAAACCTTATTAAAAATGCCGTAGATGCGATGGGTGGCGAAGGCACCATTACTATTGACGTAAGCACTCAAAACAACAAAACGATTATTGATATTACCGATACCGGCAAAGGCATTCCAAATAGTAAATTCAAAACCATTTTTGAGCCAGGTTACACTACCAAAAAACGTGGATGGGGTTTAGGACTTTCTCTCGTTAAACGCATCATAGAAGAATACCACTACGGTAAAATTTTCGTGAAATCTTCCTCTCCGCAAGGCACTACGTTTAGGATAGTGCTTTAATTTTTAAACCAATGCAACTTTTTTTGTTTATCTTGCGTCATTGAACTATAACAACCTAAAAACTTTCTTTATGAACACCGAACTGAAAAACAAACTAAGAACCTACGCCTCGTTTACAGCAGGCGCAACACTCGTTGCAACAAACCTTGATGCGCAAATAGTACATACAAATGTAAATCATAATGTTGGGCTAAACGAAACTTATAATTTAGATATAGATAATAATGGTATGCCAGAACTTGAATGCTCAAGTTCATATATAAAAACATCTAGTTCTTTTGCTATCAGATGGAGGAATTTTTTATCTATGCGTCCTTATGGCTATGGTTATTATTCGAAGATTGCAGGAGGATTCTATCCGATTCCAATTCCAGTTGGTGTTGAAATAGGTTCTTCTATGCCTGGTTATTTTTTTAATGGTAGTGGTAATGGTATATTAGGCGCTTATCGATTTACTTTTTTCCCTTATTATGGTACCTATTATAAGAGTACTTACATGAGTTATTACGGTTTTTTAGATGGAACAGATAAGTACGTTGGGGTAGAATTTGATATTTCAGGTCAAACTCACTATGGATGGGTAAGAATAAGCATACAGACTAGCATAGATCTTACGACCAAAACATATACTGGGGATTATTACGTTATTGATATGGCTTATGAATCTACACCTAATACGACTATAAAAGCAGGAGAAATGTTTTTAGCACCGCCACCAGCTATAAATTTAAATGCACTAGTAAATGGAGGAAATATTGATTTTACATTTGATGCTTCAACATCAGAAGAAGCGGTTAACGACTACCGCCTATTTGTGGTAAAAGAAGGCACTACGTTTGGTTTAACCGAAGCAGAAACCAATAGCAATTATGTAAGTATTACACCTGATGGCAGTGCTAACTATGCCCACACCTTCACTACAGGTACGGTTGATAGCGATGGAAATACGGTTTTAAGAACATCACCTATTCTTGATGTTAGTGGTGAACCTTTAGCAGCCAATCAAAACTATAACATTTATGTTCTCAATATGGCTAAAACGCCTTACGCTACAGAGAACTCTTTATCTACGCCATCCAATACATTTACCATTACTACCGTTAGCTTAAATGAAAAATCTAAAAACGTAAATGCTTTTTATAGCAATGGTAGATTAAATATAAATATTGACAACACGCTTGTAGGCGCAGACATAAAACTTTACAACACGCTTGGTCAAGTTGTTCTGAGCGAAAAACTAAATAATTTTAGTAATTCGTTCCAATTAAACCAAAGTGAAGGCATGTACATCATCACTATTCAAAAGGATGATACTTTAATTTCAAAAAAGATTTTGGTGAAATAGAAAACCGATTGTTCTCTAACAAAAAAATCCCAACCGTTTGGTTGGGATTTTTTTATTCGTCATCCTGAATTTAGTTCAGAATCTGTTTTTTCGTTGAGATGCTGATCCCGAAATAATCGGGACAGCATGACGATATTTTTAAACCAATGCAACTTTTTTTGTTTATCTTGCGTCATTGAACTAAAACAACCTAAAAAATACTCTATGAACACCGAACTGAAAAACAAACTAAAAACCTACGCCTCGTTTACAGCAGGCGCAACACTCATTGCAACAAACATTGATGCGCAAATAGTGCATACAAATGTTAATCATACTATTGCCCCGAGTGATACTTATTCTTTAGATATTGACGGGAATGGGATTTCAGATTTTAAGTTCTATAATTCTACTTTAAACAACATCACTGGAACTTATTGTTCTTATTTTTCTTGGGGAGACTTTCCTAACCTTGATTACGGTTATTTTCTTGTAGGTGGCGCAGGTGAACTTGTAAGATCTATTGCTCCTGGGGATGTAATAAGTCCTTCGACATATGGTTTTGGTCTCTTTGGTATTTTTTTTAGTTATGGGGTTGGTTTCATTTATTGTCCCTCTCTTGGCACTTATATTAGTTACAATAATTTGTATGACCCTTATTCTTTTAGAAAAGGAACAGATAAATACATAGGAGTTAAGTTTGATATTTCAGGTCAAACCCACTATGGTTGGGTGCGTGTAAACATAGAAAGTATTATGGATATTGGTACACGCACTCATATTAATAGATTTGATATTATAGATATGGCTTATGAAACAACTCCAAACACCGCTATAAGTACAGCAGCCATGTTTTTAGCACCGCCACCTGCCACTGCCCCAACAGCAATAGTAAATGGAGGAAATATTGATTTTACATTTGATGCTTCAACAGCAGAAGAAGCGGTTAACGACTACCGCCTATTTGTGGTAAAAGAAGGCACTACGTTTGGTTTAGCCGAAGCAGAAACCAATAGCAATTATGTAAGTATTACACCTGATGGCAGTGCTAACTATGCCCACACCTTCACCACAGGTACGGTTGATAGCGATGGAAATACGGTTTTAAGAACATCACCTATTCTTGATGTTAGTGGCGAACCTTTAGCAGCCAATCAAAACTATAACATTTATGTTCTAAATATGGCTAAAACGCCTTACGCTACACAGAACTCTTTATCTACGCCATCCAATACATTTACCATTACTACCGTTGGCTTAAATGAAAAATCTAAAAACGTAAATGCTTTTTATAGCAATGGTAGATTAAATATAAATATTGACAACACGCTTGTAGGTGCCGATATAAAACTTTACAACACGCTTGGTCAGATTGTTTTGGAAAATAAATTAAATAACTTTAGTAATTCATTCAACTTAAATCAAAGCGAAGGTATGTACATCATAAATATTCAAAAAGGTGATGCTTTTATCTCTAAAAAAATACTAGTAAAATAATTTAGTAATCCTTTTCAACCAAAAAATCCCAACCGTTTGGTTGGGATTTTTTTATTTTTATTTAATTTTTTGCTAGTGGACAATGCTAAAATGGAGCGAACTTGAAGTTTTGAGTAACAAAACGAAAGTTGGCTCCATTTTAGCTTGATTTTTTTTGGTACTTTTTTAATCAAGAACTTTCTCATGAACACCTCTAAAAAATAATACTCGTGAATTAAAAAAAGTACGAAACAAAAAGAGTGAATAATTTCACCCCTAAATATCGGGGCGAAGGGGTTAAAACTACCTAATTTAAAAGATTTTTTATCAATTTATCTTATTGATTATTAGTTGCTTTTTGTCTTTTTATCAAAAAAGTGTGATTTTTTTCAAAAACCCGTGCAACTTTTAAGATAGTTGCTGCGTCTTATATGTACAGAAAGACATTAATGCTACCTTTCTTGGTTTTACTTATTTCCTTGCAATTAAAAATCCCCGAAAAACGTTTCGGGGATTTTTGCTTATATCAAGTATGTAGATTAAGCCAATCTTTTCCCTAAAGCATTGTCGTAAATTTCTTTCGCTTCGTTTACAAAAAAGAAGTGTTGGTCATCAACTACCAATTTGCCTTTAGTTACATGACCTAGCAATGTAAATGGTGTTTCGGAAGCCATCATAAAATCTAAGAAGTCTTCTTCGTTGGCTTCGTTTACGGTTACCACTACTCTACCTTGTGCTTCGCCAAATAAAAAGGCGTCTTCACGAATTTCGCTATCGGTTACAATATCAAAGCCTAAGTTAGAAGCCATTGCCATTTCGGTAAGTGTTACAAACAAACCACCATCAGCACAATCGTGCGCGGCATTGATGATTTTATTGGCGATTAAACCCTTAACGGTATCCTGCATGTGGTATTCTTCATCCAAATTAAAATAAGGCGCTGGTGAACCTTTAACACCATGATAACTATATAAATATTCCGAGCAGCCAATATCTTCAACGGCTTTACCAATCAAGAAAATTAAGTCGCCTTTTTGCTTGAAGTTAAGGGTCATTTGGTTGCTCTTATCTTCCAAAACACCAATCATACCAATGGTTGGCGTAGGAAACACAGGTACTTCTTTACCATCAATTACTGTTTGATTGTAGAAACTTACGTTACCACCTGTTACGGGCGTTTCAAATTTTAAACACGCAGCGCTCATGCCTTTTATTGCGCCTACAAATTGCCAATACGATTCAGGGTTGTAAGGATTGCCAAAATTCAAACAGTTGGTAATGGCAGAAGGCACACCGCCAGAACACACAATGTTTCTTGCAGCTTCAGACACAGCGATAGACGTACCAATTTCTGGGTCTGCATGTACATAGCGTGAATTGCAATCTACCGTCATGGCTAACGCTTTGTTGGTGCCTTTGATGTTTACAACACCCGCATCAGAAGGTGCGTTGGTGCTCATGTTTTTAGTACCTACCATGCTATCGTATTGCTCGTACACCCAACGCTTAGATGCTATGTTTGGATGTGCCAACATATAGATGGCAACTTCTTTCAAATCTTTGGGTTGCTTAACATCATCAATGTTAAACTTTTTGTATTCTTGATAGTAGGCAGGTTCTTTAAATTCTCTTTTGTATTGAGGCGCACCTCCGCCCAATACCAACGGCTCTGCAGGAACGCTAGCACACAATTCACCGTTCATATAATATTCTAAAATACCTGTATCGGTTACTTCACCAATTTGCTCAGCATTCAAATCCCACTTATCGAAAATGCGTTTTACTATAGCTTCTTTACCCTTTTCAACTACAATCAACATGCGCTCTTGAGATTCTGACAATAAGATTTCCCAATCTTTCATGTTTTCTTGACGGGTTGGCACTTTAGATAAGTCAATGCGCATACCTACTCCACCTGCTGCCGACATTTCTGAAGTAGAGCACGTAATGCCTGCTGCGCCCATATCTTGCATACCTACAACCGCATCGGTTTTAGCTAATTCAAGCGTTGCTTCTAGTAATAATTTTTCTTGGAAAGGGTCGCCCACTTGGACAGATGGCAAATCTTTAGCCGATTCTTCGGTAATATCTTTTGACGCAAACGAAGCGCCTGCAATACCATCTTTTCCTGTGGCTGAACCTACTATAAATACTGGGTTTCCAATACCTGCTGCTTTGGCAGAAATTTGCTCTCCTACTTTTAATATTCCTGCAGAAAAGGCATTCACCAAAGGATTGGTGTTGTAGCTATCGTCAAAAAACACTTCTCCACCAACAATCGGAATACCAAAAGCATTCCCATAATCGCCAATACCTTTCACCACACCTTTTACCAACCATTTGGTGCGTTGTGCATCAATATTTCCAAAACGCAATGAATTTAATTGAGCAATTGGACGAGCACCCATCGTAAAGATATCGCGGTTGATGCCACCCACACCAGTTGCAGCGCCTTGATAAGGTTCAATAGCGCTTGGGTGATTGTGAGATTCTATTTTAAAGGCACAACCTAAACCGCCACCAATATCTACTAATCCTGCGTTTTCTTCACCTGCTTTAGCCAACATGTGTGGACCATCTTTAGGTAAGGTTTTTAACCAAAGAATAGAATTTTTATATGAACAGTGTTCGCTCCACATAACAGAGAAAACAGCCATTTCGGTAAAGTTGGGTGTGCGCCCTAAAATCTCCTTTATTTTTTCAAATTCTCCGGGTAAAAGTCCCATTTCACGGGCTTGTTCGAGTGTTGCTAAATTTTGGTTGGTAGTTGCTTGCATGAGAAAATTTCAATTTGTCACAAAATTACGTATATCATTCGGGAAGCATTGAATTTTAAGAATGAATTATCAACATTAAGGGAAAAGTTTTTGAAAAAGATAAAAAAAGTGTATTCTTGCTACAGGAAACTGTCTTAATAGCGCTGTTAAGACAGTTTTATATCTTTTTATAGTTCTACCTTGCGAGAAATAACATCATGAATTTCAGAAATGCCCTTCAAAAAGACTTAGCAAGAATTGTTGAAATATACAACTCAACCATTCCTTCGCGCATGGTTACGGCAGATACTGAACCTGTAAGCGTAGAGAGCAAACAAGCATGGTTTGAAAAACATTCGCCCGACAAATTTCCACTTTGGGTAATGGAAAACGACAACGAGATTGTTGGATGGATAAGTCTTCAACCTCTAAAAGAACGCTGTGCCTACTACACCACAACAGAAATAGGTATTTACATTGATGAACATCATAGAGGAAAAGGATTGGGAAAAAAAGCATTGCAACACAGCATTCAAAATGCACCAAAAGTTGGCATTACAATATTAGTCGGTTACATCTTTGCTCACAACACCCCAAGCATTGAACTATTCAAACATTTTGATTTTGAAGAATGGGGCAATTTACCCAATGTAGCTGTGCTTGATGGACAAAAACGTTCGGTGAAAATTTTTGGTAAACAAATCGCTGAGTAAATAGCTATATTTGCCGTCAATAAAATTTTAAACAATCAAATGAAGCAATTAGCACTAAACGACACCCACGTTGCATTGGGAGGAAAAATGGTAGAGTTTGCAGGGTATAACATGCCTGTGCAATATGAAGGCGTAAACGCAGAACACGACACGGTGAGAAATGGTGTAGGTGTTTTTGACGTATCACACATGGGTGAGTTTTTACTAACAGGACCAAAAGCATTAGACTTGATTCAAAAAGTAACGAGCAACGATGCTTCAAGTTTGTATGATGGACGTGCGCAATACAGCTGCCTACCCAATGGTAAAGGCGGTATTGTAGATGATTTGATTGTATATCGTTTTAACGCAGAAAAATATTTGTTAGTAGTAAATGCTTCTAACATAGATAAAGACTGGAACTGGATTTCATCGCACAACGATATGGGTGTAGAAATGCGCAACCTTTCGGATGAGTATTCGCTTTTAGCCATTCAAGGTCCAAAAGCTATGGAAGCTACGCAGCAATTAACTTCTGTGAATTTATCAAACATAAAATATTACCATTTTGAAGTGGGCGATTTCGCAGGAATTCCCAACGTAATTATTTCTGCAACGGGTTACACAGGCAGTGGTGGTTTTGAGATTTATTGCAAGAACTCTGAAGTACAACAAGTGTGGAACAAAGTATTTGAAGCAGGCAAACCATTTGGCATAAAACCTATTGGTTTAGCTGCGCGCGATACCTTACGCTTAGAAATGGGCTTCTGTTTATATGGCAACGATATTGACGACACTACTTCACCATTAGAAGCTGGTTTAGGTTGGATTACTAAATTCACCAAAGACTTTACGGATAAAGAATTCTTACAAAAACAAAAAGAGCAAGGCGTAAGCCGCAAGCTCGTTGGTTTTGAATTAGTAGATAAAGGCATCCCACGCCACGACTATGAAATAGCCAATGCCGAAGGCAAAATAATTGGCAAAGTAACTTCAGGAACAATGGCACCATCACTTAAAAAAGCCATTGGTATGGGTTATGTAGAAACAGCACATTCTACAGAAGGTTCTGAAATTTTTATTGTGATAAGAGATAAGCACATTAAAGCAAAAGTTGTTAAATTGCCCTTCTATAAAGCATAATTAATGCACAGAATAAAACAAAAACCTAAGGTTGAGGTGTGCTTCACCCCTAACCTGTTCCCGCTACATTATGACGATGCCGACATCATTGTTGCCATAGACGTATTGCGCGCCACATCGGCTATTTGTACCGCTTTTCATCATGGGGTGAAAAAAATAATTCCTGTTCCTACACTAGAAGAAGCATTTGAGTACAAACGCAAGGGCTACATTGTAGGTGCTGAACGTAAAGGAGAGATTGTTGAAGGATTTGAATTCGGAAACTCACCTTTTGCCTATATGCGCAAAGATTTTAAAGGAAAAACCATTGTGTTATCAACTACCAACGGTACGGTTGCTATTGATACAGCAGCCAAAACAGGCAAAATTATTGTGGTCGGTTCATTTCTAAATTTAGATGCCCTATGCGAATGGCTCATCAAAAAACAAAAAAACGTGTTGCTACTTGGTTCTGGTTGGAAAAATAAGTTCTGCCTAGAAGATACCATTTGCGCAGGTGCTATTTGCGACCAATTATTGCAAACCAATAAGTTTATTTCGGAAGAAGATTCAAGTGTGGCAGCTAAATTTTTGTATCTATCAGCAAAAGATAATTACTTTGGTTACCTCAAGGCATCTTCACATAGAAGACGTTTAAAAAAGCTAAACCTGAACGAAGATATTAAGTACTGTTTAACACCCAATCAAACCAAAGCCATTCCTATTTTAAAGGATGGTGCGCTGGTGAAGTTGAAGGTTTAATGTTTGGTGTTTAGTATTTAGACCAAAACCCCAATAAACTAATGAACTAATAAAAAATGAAACATTTAAAATACATAACTCTTACTTTAATAGTGGCAATACTACTGGGTTTTAGTATGTATAACGGAATAGAAAAGCCACATGTTTGTACCTCAACTTGGGGATTTTTTGGACATAAAAAAATAAACCGATTGGCTGTTTTTACCCTTCCTCCTGAGTTGTTTCCTTTGTACAAAAAGCACATTGATTTCATCACAGAACATTCTGTTGACCCGGATAAAAGACGCTATGCCGCAGAAGGTGAAGCCGAGCGCCACTATATTGATATTGACCATTACATAAAACCTGATGAAGACCCTTTTGAGGTAATGCCTAAACACTGGAACGATGCTGTGGCAAAATATACAGAGGACACATTGCGTGCCTATGGCATTGTGCCTTGGCACATAAACATAATGCTACATTGGCTTACAGATGCATTCAAACAAAAAAACTTAACTAAAATACTACGTCTTTCCGCAGAAATTGGGCATTACATAGGCGATGCACACGTACCACTACATACTACCGAAAATTACAACGGACAACTTACTGACCAAAGAGGCATACACGGTTTTTGGGAATCGCGCTTACCAGAATTGTTTTCGGAAGATTATGATTTGTTCGTAGGTCAAGCCAAAGTAATTGAAAAACCATTGGATGAAATTTGGAACATTGTAAAGCAAAGCCATTATGCGGTGGACACGGTACTTGGTTTTGAGCGTGAACTCACTAAGCAATTCGATTCTGATAAAAAATATAGCTATGAGCAACGTGGCGCTGTATTGATGAAAACCTATTCGAAAGAATTTTCAGACGCTTATCATAACATGATGGGCAATATGGTAGAGCGCAGAATGCTCTCTGCTATTCACTATATTGGTAGCTTTTGGCTTACCGCATGGACCAATGCTGGCAAACCAAGTTTAAAAGAAATCATGGGCGAAGAATTCAACATAGATAGTTTGGAGTACGTTATCGACACTACAAAAATCAAAAAATTAAAAGCCAGAGAGCACGAAAATTAAGCCCTTGAATGCAATAATTCCTAAAAGAAAGTGTTTGTTGTCTGTTGAAATTTATCCTTAACATACTATTCCTTTTTACTGCTTTTACTACTTTTTCGCAAACAGCCATTGTAAAAGGAAAAGTAACCAGCAATACAGGTGAGGCTATTCCTTACGCAAAAGTTTCCTATACGTTTCAAGAAGTAAAAAAATCTACTGTTGCTAACAGCGAAGGTATCTATCGAATTGAAATTCCCGCCAACATCACTATTGAATTGGTTTTTGAAAGCTACTTTCACAAAACACACAGGATGACTTTAAATCTTCAGCCCAATGAAGAAAAAGACATTAACAATACGCTCATCTCTCAAGCAGTAGAAAAAACAGAAGTGCGAAAGCAAGAACAAAACATGATAGAGTTGCCTGTTTTAACCTCTCAAATACCTTCACCCACAGGAAATTTTGAAGATTTATTAAAAACACAAGCAGGCGTTTCATCTACCAACGAATTAAGTTCTGGGTACAATGTGCGTGGCGGAAACTTTGATGAAAATTTGGTGTACATCAACGATATTGAAGTGTATCGTCCGTTTTTAGCACGCTCTGGACAGCAAGAAGGATTAAGCTTTGTAAACCCAAACTTAGTGGAGCAAATAAAATTTTCGACAGGTGGTTTTGATGCAAAGTATGGTGATAAATTATCATCTGTTTTAGATATTACCTACAAACGTCCATATCAATTTGGCGGTTCGTTTTCTGCAAGTTTTATGGGTGCCAACGGACATATTGAAGGCATTTCTAAAAACAGTCGCTTTACTTATTTGACTGGTGTGCGCTATAGAAACAATGCTTACGTGTTAAACGGTTTAGGCACCAAAGGACAATACCGCCCAATATTTATTGACGTTCAAAACTACATGACGTACAACGTTACCGATACTTGGGAAATTTCGTTTTTGGGTAGTTATGCACAAAATAAATTTTTGATGGTTCCAGAAACACGCGAAACCAATTTTGGACCGATAAATCAAACCTTAAAACTTACCGTATTTTTTGAAGGGCAAGAAATAAGCCAGTACGAAACCTACTTTGGTGCTATTACATCTACCCACCGACCAAATAAAAATACTGAAATAAAATTTATCAATTCAATTTATAGAACCTTTGAGGAAGAGCGTTTCGACATAGAAGGGCAATATTTTTTAGATGCTGTTGAAAACGACCCAAGCTCTGACGATTTTGGCGAAAGCGCATTTAATTTAGGTGTAGGTACATTTTTAAATCATGCGCGAAATAGTTTAGATGCCATTGTGTTAAATTCTTCGGTAAAAACCAAGCATCAATTACAAAACAATTCTGAACTGCTTTGGGGTGTTGGTGCGCAGCACGAAGCAATAAACGACAAAATAAGAGAATGGCAATGGGTAGATTCGGCAGGATATTCACTGCCTCAGCTTCCTGACAGCGTTGGCTATACAGTTCCTGAACTTCAACCTTACCAAACCATTGAATTAAACCAAGTGCTTGATGCGAAAAATTTCATTTCATCAGAGCGCTTTTCGGCTTATGTGCAATACAACAAAAGATTCTACAACGAAAAAATAATAACGTTTAACGATACTAGTTTTGAAAGCACTAAAAAAATAGAACTCTCGGTTGGTGCGCGTTCAAATTATTGGACGTACAATAATCAAAACGTGGTAAGCCCAAGAGCAAGTATTACGGTTCGTCCGCGATGGTATGAAATGAAAGACAGCACCATTTCTCGCAAAGATTTTAACTACCGATTTGCTACCGGATTTTATTATCAACCGCCTTTTTATCGTGAATTAAGAAATTTTGACGGAGTTTTAAATCCAGAAATACGTGCTCAAAAATCCATTCACTTTGTAGCAGGGGCCGATTATATTTTTGAAATGTGGGGACGACCATTCAAATACACTACCGAAATTTACTACAAGCATTTGCTCGACATTATTCCCTACAAAATTGACAACATTCGTGTCCGTTATTTCGCTACCAACAATGCTAAGGGTTATGCTGCGGGCGTTGACCAAAAAATTTATGGCGAATTTATAAAAGGTGTTGATTCGTGGTTTACGCTTTCGTTTATGAAAACGCAAGAAGACATCCTAGATGATTTTTATTACATCTACCTAAATGCCGAAGGCGACACCATTTATCCCAACTACACGTTTAACTTTAACAATGTTTTGGCAGATAGCATAAAAGTTGAACCTGGCTATATTCCTCGTCCTACCGACCAGATGTTTAATTTCGGAATCTTTTTCCAAGACCACATGCCTATGTCTTGGAATACAGAAAAAGTAAATTGGGAAACGTTTAAAGTGTATTTAGCAGTTCAACTTGGAGCGCCACTTCCGTTTGGTCCACCCAACAGAAACCGCTACCAAGATGTGTTCAGAACACCCATTTACAGACGTGTAGATATTGGTTTTTCAAAAGAGTTATTAGTAAATCGAGAACGATTAAAAGAAAATTCTTTTTGGCATAACATAGGAAGTATGGCTGTAACGTTGGAAGTGTTTAACCTTTTGGACGTAAACAATACGTCTAACTATACGTGGATTAAAGATGCGTCTAACTTATTTTATGCTGTGCCCAATCACTTAACTTCGCGTAGAATAAATTTGAAGTTTTCGATGACGTTTTAAATATCCGCTTCGATTTTTTCTTGTTTTTCTTTTTGCCCAAGCTATCCCAGCTAGCGCGAGTTTAATGAAATGTAACTCGTGCGTAAGAAAACAAAAGCATCTATTGTTAAATTTAGCAGTAGTTTCGCAGAAATTAAACTATAATTTAGTTACTTTTGGTATGGCACGAGTTTATTTACATTTGACATGGCACGAGTTACACAATGCTACGCAAAGTTAAACTCGCGCCAGCAGGGGAGAAGTGATTATTATAAATTGAAAGGATCTGGTAAATTATGAAACTAACTTATAATTGTAATAAGTGTAGCTGTTCTAATTCCTTTATTTTTTTTGGTGAGGTAAGAAATCAACTGCAATTGAAACATTTAAACAGGAAGTGTAAGAAGTGCGGTTTTAATAATAAAATAAAAAAGCAGGATGTTAAAGCAATAGAAGATAAAGCAACTTTTATTTTAGCCTTTATTCTTACTTTATTAATTATTGTTATATTTTATTATTACTTAAGAGATTACATTAAAAACTCAGATGTCATTATTAAGATATGTCTTTACCTGTTAAATATAGTTCCACCTTTTTGGTTGTTCTCAAATTGGAGCAGAGAATATAGAGAAAGGGTTCGGTTATTTAATTTAAGTTAATTTTATTTTTGATTTTCATTTTTCTCCAAAATAAGAAGTAATTCATAATAGAATTGAAATGTAATAATCATTTTAACGCTTGATTTATTAAAATCTTTCATTGGTATAGTGCTTAGAATCATTCTTGAACGGGTTATTGGATCTAAATCAGCTTCGTTTACCATAATCTCAGTGTATCCAGATAAAAATGAGTTATCTTCATTTTTTCTGATACAGTTTAATAATTCTCCCTTAAAATTTACATAATATAAATCTGTCGGATAATTTAATGAGTAATTGTCTCCGTTTATAGTAATTCCTTCTTCGTTAAAGTTTTGGAGATAATATTCGTTTGTAAATATCTTATCAAATAAGGATGATTTTTTTATTTTTTTTAGAATTTTTTTCGATTCTTTAATGTCGATATAAAACATTGGATTTAGATTCATGTTTTTTATATCAATTAAATAATTATAATAAGGATTATTACTCGAATTGTGTAGATAAAATTTTGTTAGATGTTTCTCAAAAACTGAACAAGATTCTTCAATTAGGTTTAATTCTTCAGTTGACATACAATTTTTAATTTTATTAACATAAGTGTATTTCTCTGAAGAATTACAGCCAATAATAAATAGAAATAATACAAGATTGTAAATTTTCATTTAATTGTTTATTTAAAGTTTTGTTCGTCTAAATTAAGAATAATGTACTATTCTAATCAGAACAGGTCGACTTTATTCTTTTTTATATAGGAGAGCCATCTAGACAATGAAAAGGACATAGCGAATTACCGTAGAATGTTCCAGTTGTAGGAAAATTTTGTTCGTTGAAATATAATGCGTTACTTGTGTGGTAAAATTTATAGACAATACTTACCAAGGACAAGAAAAAAGAGCAGATAATTTATAGGCGTGTGTTCCAAGGTCAAGAGAAAATTAAATTATAGGCACGAATTTCAAGGACAAGAAAACAAAAAAGTGCTTTCAAGGAAAAGAAACTAAACGTAAATTACCTACACGTGTTCCAAGGACATGAACTTTGAAACTATAAAAACGGATTTCAAGACAAGGAAAAAACATCGTTCTGGTGTGTTCCAAAACAGGGTGCATGTAAGCGTTTATTTATACGGCTTCCAAGGGCAAGAAAGAGATGATGAGATTAAAGGGAAAGGCAATAGCTTAAACTACACTTATCGTATGCACGACCCACGTTTGGGCAGGTTCTTTGCTTCTGACCCGTTGGCAGATGATTACCCCGCTAGCGCGAGTTTGTAACTCGTGCTCAAACAAAAAGGGTATAGCGTATTACCTTAGTATTTTAACCCCTCTTTATCTCCCCCAGCTAGCGCGAGTTTAATAAAATGTAACTCGTGCGTAAGAAAACAAAAGCATCTATTGTTAAATTTAGCATTAGTTTCGCAGAAATTAAACTATAATTTAGTTACTTTTGGTATGGCACGAGTTTATTTACATTTGACATGGCACGAGTTACACAATGCTACGCAAAGTTAAACTCGCGCCAGCAGGGGTTATAACATACTACCGTAGCTGCTTCAAAGGATAAGAGACATTCAAACTCCGATATTAATTATTCATTGAATTAAATATCCGCTTTAATTTTTTTCTTGTTTTTCTTTTTGCCTTTGTCGTCTTTAGTCTTAAAACCTGTATCTCCGCTTTCTATGGTAATACCAGTTTTTGCAGCATTTTTTGGATTTCCAAAACGGTCGTATTCTACACGTTCTATTTCTTTGTTTTCGGCATAAAATACTTTTTCCTTTATGCGTCCATCTTCGTGAAAAAATGTCCACTCGCCATGTTTTTTGCCCATCGCATAGTATTCTTCTCGCTCTTTATCACCCGTCTCTGAGTAATAAACACTCTGTCCGTTTTTTACACCGTTGATATAATTTTCAAAATACGCTGTATCGCCTTCTTTAGAAAATACCAGTCTAAAACCATCTTCATTGCCATTTTTAAACGTGGTGCTAAATTCAGGTTTGCCATCTTCAAAATAGGTTTTGTAAATACCATCGTAAACGCCTTTTTTGTAATTGATTTCTTTTTGAAGTTTACCATCATCATAAAAATATTTACACAAACCGTTTTTTAAACCATACTCGTAAGGTTCATATTTTAGGACCAACTCGGTGCTGTCTTGATACCAAATCCACTCTCCGTGTTTCTCACCAAAATAGTAAGGATTTTCCCATGCTTTTTTTCCGCTTTTATGATAAAACCGCCACATGCCATGCTCTACGCCTTCACAATAGGGTGTTTCTGCCCAGCGATTACCATTATCGTAATTCGCTACAACATGACCGGTTTGCCTTCCGTTGATGTATTTTACTTCACGCTCCAAAATTCCATTGGGATAATACGCCACACAAACACCAGAAAATAAATCTCCACTGCGTTTAAAATACACCAATCCTGTCAACGGATTGAATTCTAAATCATCATGGCAATTGCGTATTTGTGGATATTTTTTAAGGAAATTAGTGTCCACTTTAGTAGCACATTCGTTTGGATTTTGGGCTGCTACTTCGGTATTTTCGGTATCATCTTTTTTCTTTTTATCCTTTTTTTGAGCCAATACATCGGCATGAACAAATAGAAAAACTATCAGCGAAAGAAAATATGTTGTATGAATATTCACTACTATTCTAATACCCTAAAGATACTAATTTATTGAAGAACAATAATTAGACCAAAGGATAAGAATGCGTTTTTACGAAAATTTAGACAAGAAGTTACAACGACAACCAAGGGAACTCGCTAAAGTCAGGGTCGCGTTTTTCGAGGAAGGCATTACGACCTTCTTGTGCTTCGGCTGTCATGTATGCCAAGCGGGTAGCTTCTCCTGCAAACACTTGTTGTCCCATCATACCATCATCTGTAAGATTGAATGCAAACTTAATCATGCGAATAGCTGTTGGACTTTTCTTTAAAATAGTTTGCGCCCATTCGTAGGCAGTTTCTTCGAGTTTAGCATGTGGGACAACGGCATTTACCATACCCATGTCAAATGCTTCTTGTGCGGTGTATTGTTTTGCCAAAAAGAAAATTTCTCGAGCACGCTTCTGCCCTACTTGTTTTGCCAAATAAGCCGAACCATAGCCGCCATCAAAACTCGCTACGTTAGCATCCGTCTGCATAAAAATGGCGTGTTCTTTACTGGCAATGGTTAAGTCGCACACTACATGTAAACTGTGTCCGCCACCAACTGCCCAACCAGGAACTACACAAATAACCACTTTACTCATCACACGAATAAGACGTTGAATGTCTAACACGTTTAAGCGTTGCACACCATCCTTACCTTCATAACCTTTAGCACCACGCACACGCTGGTCGCCACCACTGCAAAATGCCCAGCCACTATCTTTAGGGCTTGGTCCTTCGCCTGTAAGCAACACCACACCAATCTTCACATCTTCACGCGCATCTATCAATGCTTCTTCCAATTCAAATAGGGTTTTAGGACGAAAAGCATTGCGTACTTCAGGGCGATTGAAAGCGATACGTGCCACGCCTCCGCATTTTTTGTAGGTAATGTCTTCGTATTCTTTAACGGTAGTCCAGTTGATTGCACTCATGTGTGTACGTTATTTTAAGTGGTTAAAGTAATCTTTTAGTACTTGTGGGTTTAATTCTGCAGGTGTTTTTACTTCTAATAGCATTGGTCGTTCAAAGTTGGTGAGTAGTACTTCTAGTTGACGTTCTAAGCTTGTTTCATCGTTTGCCAAAAGGTGCTCTACACCAAAGGTGTGGCATATTTCACGTGCAGAGTAGTTTTGCTTTGCTTCAAAAAACTCTTCCAATATGTTGGTATCTGAAGGACCAGGAATGTAACGAAAGATGCCTCCACCAGAATTATTTATCATGATGATTTTAAACTTCGGGTGCAGGTATTTATTCCACAGCGCATTGCTATCGTAAAAGAAACTGATGTCTCCTGTGATGAGTACATTCACTTTATCGTTTACTAAGGAACAACCCAAAGCTGTAGAGGTGCTTCCTTCAATGCCACTCACGCCACGATTAGAGTAATAGCTAACATCCTTTAAGGTATCGAATAATTGTGCATAGCGTATTACCGAACTGTTGGATAAATGCAACGCTACTCCTTCTGGAATAAAATCGTGAATAATTGAAAATGCTTTAAAGTCTGAATAAGGCGCAGATTGAAGAAATGCTTCGTGCTTTTCTTGATTGGTATAATCTAAAGTCTTCCACTTGTTGGCATAGTCAGAAGGTTGTGGGTTTACTTGCTGAGAGAAGGATTCGAAAAATGCTTCAGGTAAAACATGGATACTTTCTGTTAAACTTTGATAGGTATCGTAATGAAAATGATTTGTATTTACATCCCAATGATGGTGTGGCTTTATGTTTCGCAACATCGTTTTGATACGTTTAGACACCACCGCATCACCAATGGTAATAAGCAAATCTGGAGCAAATGTATCTATGTTAGCATTGTTGATGGAAGCAATGACTCTATCGGTACAACTTACAAAACGTTTGCTGTAGAGGTTAGAGAGGTTTTCTGCCAAGACTACCACAGAGGTATCGTTTGCTAAATTGTCGAGCAAATGATTGAGGCGTTTATTGGTGGGCATTTGTCCGCACACGATGAGTTTTTTAGACGATGCCTTCCACACCTGCTCCAAGCGTTGTTGCTCGGTAGTTGAAAGACGCACATCGGTAGCGGTGCGATTTATGATTTTAGGTTGATAGTTTTGGTTGGGTTCTTCGAATTGATAGAGCGGTTCTGTAAACGGCACGTTGATGTGTACAGGACCAATTTTTGGAAAGTAACACGCATCTACCACTTCGTTAATGGTGCGCTCTACATGCCACTGCACATCGTTATCTGTAATGGCTCTGGGGAGGTTTACACTTTTGTTGATGTAGTTGGCAAACACGTTTTTTTGGTTGATGGATTGCCCTTCGCCTTGATCAATAAACTCTTCGGGTCTATCGGCAGATAAAACGATAAGCGGAATATTTTGATAATGGGCTTCTGCCACAGCTGGTGCATAGTTGAGCAAAGCCGTGCCAGACGTGCAACACAACACAACGGGTTGTTTCGATTCTAATGCTATGCCCAAAGCGATAAAGCCAGCGCTGCGCTCATCGGCAATGACGCGCGCGGTAAAGCGGGCATCGTTAAAGATGCTTACGGCAATGGGTGCGTTGCGCGAACCGGGTGAAAAGATGACATGTTTGATGCCTTTGGCGGCAAATATCTCTACCAGTGCTTTTACTATGGGGTTGTTTGAAACCACGGGTTAAAGGTAAGCATTAGGGAAATAGTAAAATAGTGAAGTAGTAAAATAGTGAAGTAGTAAAATAGTGAAGTAGTTAAGTTTAGTTTCTTGACTACGCTCGAACCAATACGAAAAAAAATAAAACAGAATTTCTTCTCTACAATTGTGGACGTATTTGTAATTTAGTGCCGAAAACAAAATTTCATAATCTAAAAACTTAAATAAAGATGAAAGTTACAGTAGTTGGAGCAGGTGCGGTAGGTGCGAGTTGTGCCGAGTACATTGCCATTAAAAACTTCGCTTCAGAAGTGGTATTAATTGACATTAAAGAAGGCTTTGCAGAAGGAAAAGCTATGGATTTAATGCAGTGTGCAAGTTTAAATGGTTTTGATACAAAAATCGTGGGTTCTACAAACGATTACAGCAAAACAACGGGTAGCGATGTAGCGGTTATTACCTCTGGTATTCCACGTAAACCAGGTATGACGCGCGAAGAACTGATTGGTATAAACGCAGGTATAGTAAAAGGTGTTGCGGCTAATTTGATAAAACATTCTCCTAACGTTATTCTGATTGTAGTTAGCAACCCTATGGATACCATGGCTTATTTAGCCCACAAAGCAACAGGATTACCAAAACACAGAATTATCGGTATGGGCGGTGCTTTAGATAGCGCACGTTTTAAATACAGATTGGCAGAAGCTTTGGATTGTCCTGCTTCTGATGTGGACGGTATGGTAATTGCTGCTCACAGCGACACAGGAATGGTGCCTTTGATCGGAAAAGCCACTCGAAATGGCGTTTCAGTAGCTAAATTTTTATCTAAAGAACGAATGGATAAAGTAGTTGAAGACACAAAAATAGGCGGTGCTACGCTAACATCTCTTTTGGGCACTTCTGCTTGGTATGCTCCAGGTGCGGCTGTAAGCGAAATCGTAAGAGCCATTGCACAAGACTCTAAAAAAATGATTCCTTGCTCTGTAATGCTTGATGGTGAATACGGACAAAAAGATATTTGCTTGGGTGCTCCATGCATTATTGGAAAAAATGGTATTGAAAAAATTGTGGAACTAGAACTTTCTGCTGAAGAGCAAGAAAAAGTTAAAGCGAGCGCAGAAGGAGTAAGAAGCGTAAATAAGCTTCTTGACGAAGTTGCTGCATAACAACAAAAGTACTAAAACATAGATAAAGCCCTAACGAATGTTGGGGCTTTTACTTTGTGCTTTTTTTATATAGAAATAAACAATAAATTTGAAGAGAAGAATTATCCGATTGATGAAAACAATTTTTGTATTTATATTTTTTTGTGTTCCCTTTTTATCTCAAGCTCAGAATGAGAGCACCAACACCGATACGTCTAAAATAGTAAGTAAATTCCCCAACGGAGGAAGTAGAGTGGTTGGAAGAAAAGGTGGCAATGGTGAATATATCAGATACTACGAAAATGGCCAAATAATGGAAACCGGCACCTATATAAATGGTAAGTTAAATGGGCAATGGTTAGAATATTTTTACAGCGGGCAATTAAAATTAAAAGCTTCTTACACCAATGGCGTATTAAATGGAGAGTACGAAAAATATTACGTAAACGGTGAACTAAAAGAACGAAGAGAATACTCCAATGGAAAGCGCCATGGCGAGTGGATTAAAAACCATGCCAACGGCAAAACCAAAGAACAAAGAAGCTACGTTAACGGCAAAAAAGATGGAGTGTGGATTTTATACAACGAAAAAGGAAAACCAATACGTAAAGCCACCTTTGTGAATGGTGTTCCCGATTAATGAAAATATTTAATCCAAATTTCTGAGCTTGCTTCTAAAACAATACCGCTACCCTATTCTCTTCTCATCAATTCTGTTGGTCTATTTCTGTAATTTGTTTATTGACATCATGGAGTCAGACCCCATTCAGTACGCCTTGATTTCACTGGAAATGAGTTGGACGAAAAGCTTTCTGCACGTTTACGAACAAGGGCATGATTACTTAGACAAACCACCGTTATTATTTTGGTTGTCTTCGCTTTCTTTTTTAACGTTTGGCGTTTCTAATTTTAGCTACAAACTACCGTCACTACTCATTGCTTTACTTGGAATTTACAGTACGTACAGATTTTCGAAACTATACTACTCGAAAGAAAAATCTATTGCCGCAGCATTGATATTGGCAAGTACACAAGCATTATATTTAATGACCAACGATGTGCGCACCGATACCAATTTACTGGGGTTAACCATATTTTCCGTTTGGCAAATAGCGGAGTATCTACACAACCCCAAGTTTAAATACTTACTACTTTCAGGTTTAGGCATTGGCTTTGCCATGATGGCAAAAGGACCCATTGCCTTAGTAATTCCAGCAGCGGCATTCGGAACAGAGTTTTTAGTAAAACGCCAATGGAAAAACATTTTAAAACCGCAATGGATACTTCTTTTATTGATTGTTGCCATCTCACTTTTACCCATGTGCTATGGGCTGTACACGCAATTTGATTTGCATCCCGAGAAGTTTGTGTACGGTTTACAAGGTCCTTCGGGATTGAAATTTTTCTTTTGGATACAAAGCTTTGGGCGCATTACAGGCGAAAATTATTGGCAAAACGACACGGGCTACACCTTCTTTTTTCAAACTATTTTGTGGGATTTTCAACCATGGATGTTGTTTTTCATCCCTGCGTTGGCAAAACGAATTTGGACGTTGATAAAACATAAATTCCGTGCGGAGAATAATTTGGAATACATCACGCTTGGTGGATTTGTGTTGATGTTTATAGCACTGTCGTTGTCCAGGTTCAAATTACCGCATTACATTTTTGTACTGTTTCCTTTTGCCGCCATCATCACCGCAGATTTTATTTTCGAGCTAAAAGAAAAATGGCTAAACAGATTTTCAAAAATCCAATTCGGATTAATGCATTTGTTTTGGATTGGTTTAATTGTACTATTCACACTTGTATTTCCTATAAAATCTATCATTTTGCCTATTCTTTCAGTTATTCTATTCATCGTTTTTTGGTTCGTCTTTGTCAAACTAAACAACAATAAAACGGAACAAATAATTACAGCAACGTTGATGACATCTTTCGCTTTTAATGTGATGTTATCGCTACATTTTTATCCCAATCTACTCTCCTATCAATCGGGTTCGCAAGTAGGAAAATTTGTGAAAGAAAATAATATTTCCAACGATAAATTTTACCATTTAGAACATCCCAATCAAGCAACCGATTTTTATGTAGAACGGTTTACACCATCTGTAAGTATTGATAATTTGGAAGACTTAGAAAAAGGTTCGTGGATTGTAACTAGTGAAGATGGTTTGAAAAAAATTCGAGAAAAAAATATCAACGTAAAAATCATTCAAACATTCGATTCATTTAGAGTAAGTCAACTGAACTTAGATTTTTTGAACAAAAACACACGAGAAAACACCATAAAAACCGTTTATATTTTGGAAATTTGAACGATGCAAAACATTAGCAAAACGCTTATACAATCCTTTTACAAACCACGCGCAAAAGAAGTGCATAAAGGCACGTTTGGGCATGCGTTGGTAATTGCAGGTTCAAGAGGAAAAATGGGTGCTGCGGTTTTGGCAACTAAAGCATGTATGAGAAGTGGTGTGGGATTAATTACTGCATTCATTCCAAAATGCGGTTATGATATTTTGCAAACGTCTGTCCCCGAAGTGATGGTAATTGAAAGCGAATCGGAAAATCATTTATCTGGAAAGATTGATGTCAATGAATTTTCTGTTGTAGGCATGGGTTGCGGTATTGGAAAACACACTCAAACAGCAGAATTGTTAAAACATATGTTAAGTACGTGCAAAGTGCCTTTGGTGTTAGATGCCGATGCACTTAACATCTTATCAGAAAATAAAACGTGGTTGAGAAAACTGCCTGCAAATTCTGTTCTGACGCCACACCCCAAAGAGTTTGAACGTTTATTCGGTAAAACAAAAAACCGACAAGAAGCTATTCAATTACAACAACAAAAAGCAAAAGAACTCAACTGCATTATTGTGTTAAAAGGCGCCAACACCAGCATTGCTAAAACTAAAAAAGTGTATCAAAACACCACAGGAAATGCTGGTATGGCAAGTGCAGGAATGGGTGATGTATTGACAGGCATCATCACAGGAATTGTAGCGCAAGGTTACACCACCGAAAAGGCAGCCATTATGGGTGTTTACCTGCACGGTTTAGCGGGAGATTTGGCTGTAAAAAAACTAAGCCAAGAAAGTTTAATCGCTTCCGATGTTATTGACCACTTGCCTTTGGCGTTTAGAGAAACGTTATACTAAGAGGGCAGAGACAAAATATGGTTCTTTATTCTTAGAGATCCTGAAATAAATTCAGGATGAAGATATGGTGGGGAGAGGAAAAAAACCTCTTTTTCTCCCTCCAGAGGGATATATAGCAAAGGGTGTAAATTAACGACTTGCTTCCACGTGCGTGGTTTCCTCAACCCACGATAACACGAGTTCTAATTGTTCATCTTTGCTAAGGTTGGTGTTGTCGAGCAGGCGTGCTTCGGGTACGCGCGTTAGCGGGCTTTCTTTGCGGTTTTCGTCTTCGTAGTCGCGTAGTTTCAGGTTGTCCGAAACTTCTTGTTTGGTTATTTCTAAACCTTTTAAGCGTAGTTCTTCGTAGCGTCTTTGTGTTCTTACATCGTGAGAAGCGGTCATAAACACTTTTAATTCGGCATGAGGCAACACCACCGAGCCAATATCTCTGCCATCCATTACAATACCGCCTCGTTGGCTCATTTTTTGTTGTAGTTCTACTAACTTTTCGCGCACCTCATGAATTTGACTTACGTAGCTTACCAAATTCGACACGTTAATTTCTCTGATTTCTTGTTCTACATTTTCACCATTTAAGATGGTTTCCGAAATTTCTTTTTGTGGATGAAAATGAAAATCAATGTCAATGCTGGGAAGTTCTGAAACGATGGCTAATTTGTTATCAGCAATATTATTGCGCATGGCAAAGAGCGTAACAGCGCGATACATAGCACCAGAATCAATATAAACATAGCGCAGTTTTTTTGCCAATGCTTTTGCCAAAGTGCTCTTTCCACAAGAGGAATAGCCATCAATAGCTATGTTTATTTTTCGCTTCATTGGTACGCAAAGCAAAAGTAAAACAAATGTTTGATTGAGATGCTAAATTTTAAACGCAGCCGTAAAATGATTGCTGCCACCCACTAAATGATACGTGGAGCGAGAAAATCCGAAATTGAATTTTTTGATGTTAAAGCCAAAACCCCACGAAATTCCTGTTGTTCCTAATTTATCGGCAAGTTTTAGTTCTTGTCGTCTGCGGTAGTTGTATCCCAAGCGAATGTGAAAATTTTCGGTGAGTAAAACTTCTGTTCCAAAGGTTAGGTGACGAAATGTTTTTTCAATGACCGATGGTCGTTTTTCGATAATTTCTTCACCAGTAAGTGGGTCAATTTGTGGGTCGGCTTCTTCATCGTAATAAGTCAAATCCCATCGCTGCAAATTAGAAGCCACCGCAGAAAAGCGCAAAGGCGCATGTGCCAAGCGATACGAAATGCCCGCTTGTGCATCTATAGGAAGTTTTTGTCCGTTGTTTCTGGTGTAATCTTTAAATTGATAGCCTACATTTTTCAACACAAATGCTGCTGTAAATCTCTTTTCGGGGTTGTGATAGGTAGCAGCTAAATCTACCGCTGCACCATATGAACTGTAGGTTTCGTAAAACGAACCGATGAGTTTTAAATTGGCGCCAATGGTCCATAAACTATCGTAGGTTTTTCCGTAGCCAATTACCAAAGCCATATCGTTTGCGGTAAAGGTGCTTCCATCTCTAAAACCAAATTCATCTGCGTATTCAAAGTTTCCGTAGTTGGCATATAAAATGGCAGCATTGAAAGTGCCTACGCTATCGTAATGTTTGGTGAAAGACGTGTAGCCATAATTTATTCCTGCAAAATAATTCATGTAATTCAAACCCAAAAAACCATCCATTTCTTTTTTTAGTAATGATGGATTATTAAGTGCCATGTTGGCATCGTTGTCGTTTACCGCAATGGTGTTTCCTCCTAAAGCAGAAATGCGTGCTGAATTGGTAAGATTAAGAAATTGAAATACATGTTGCCCACCTGTTTGTGAAAACAAATGAGCGATGCTTAGAGAAAAAATTAATATCAGGAAAATTCTTTTCACTACCTTTTAATAACGTAGCGAAGGTAAAGATATTTTACGTTTATGAAGATACCTTTACTCTGATGGCGTTGAGTCCTTTTTGACTTCTTTCTGTTTCAAAGGTAACTTTGTCGCCTTCTTTAATGGGTTGGTCGAGTTCGTTGGCGTGTACAAAAACGCTATCATTACTTTGATGGTCACGAATAAAACCATAACCTTTAGCATCGTTGTAATGCGTAACGGTACCAACTCTTAATAAATCTTCGGGGTTGTCTGTTTGTTTAGAAACACCTATTTGAATATCCTCCGCTTTAAACGATTTTTTCTTCTTAGGATCGGGAGGTGTAGAAGTGATGACACCATTTTCATCAACATAGGCAAGCATATCTTCAAAGCTTTTTCCTTTGCTGTTATTTTCTTTTCGCTCTTGTTTTTTAAGAAGCTTTTCTTTTTTCTTTTGTTGCTTCTTTTTTTCTTTTTCTTTTTTACTGAACGTTTCTTGAGACTTACCCATTATAAAATTTTAGAGGTGCTTAAGTAGCACACATTTTCCTAATTGCTTTTCTCGCCTTGAGTATGCCGCAATTTTTTACAAAGGTAGGCAATTACATTAATAGTTTAGAACTATCCCGTAATTTTAAGAGCGTCCTTAACCTTTTGAGGAGTAAGTGCAATATCTAAAACTTCTTTCATGGTTTTTACATAATGAAATTTTAGTCCTTTGATATAGTCTTTCTTTATCTCTTCAATGTCTTTGCGATTGTCTTCGCACAAGATGATTTCTTTGATTCCTGCGCGTTTAGCAGCCAATATTTTTTCTTGGATGCCACCCACAGCAAGTACCTTTCCACGAAGGGTAATTTCGCCTGTCATGGCTAAATGTTTTTTTACTTTGCGTTGCGTAAATAACGATGCTAATGACGTCAGCATAGTAATTCCTGCTGATGGTCCATCTTTAGGCGTGGCGCCTTCTGGCACGTGAACGTGTACATTATATTTGTCAAACAACTCTTGGTTTAAACCAATCCAACTGGCATGTGCTTTTAAAAATTCCATCGCTACGGTAGCCGATTCTTTCATTACATCGCCCAAACTACCCGTAAGCGTTAGTTTTCCTGTTCCTTTAGTAATGCTACTTTCAATAAATAAAATATCTCCACCATGAGGTGTCCAAGCCAAACCTGTTACTACACCTGCTACATCATTATCGGTATATTTTTCTTTGCTGTGTGCTGGTCCTAAAATGGTTTTTAAATCGGAATGAGAAATTTTCACGTTGAATTTTTCATCCATTGCAATTTGTTTAGCACGATGGCGAACTAACTTAGCAATTTTCTTTTCCAAGCCACGCACACCACTTTCAAACGTATAATTTTCTATAATTTGTTCGGTAACTTTTCTATCAATAGAAATTTGCGTTTTGTTTACACCATGCTCTTTAAGTTGCTTTGGCACTAAGTGTTTATGAGCAATTTCAATTTTCTCTTCAATGGTGTAGCCGTTCACTTCAATTATCTCCATTCTATCTCTCAACGGTGGTTGAACGGTTGATAAATTATTAGCTGTAGCAATGAATAATACTTTTGATAAATCGTAATCTAACTCCACATAATTATCTTGAAACGTATCGTTTTGTTCAGGGTCTAAAACTTCCAATAATGCTGAAGATGGGTCTCCGTGAGAAGACGTTGCTACTTTATCTACTTCATCCAAAACAAACACAGGGTTGGATGATTGCGCTTTTTTAATGTTTTGAATGATGCGTCCGGGCATAGCGCCAATGTAGGTTTTACGATGTCCGCGAATTTCTGCTTCATCGTGTACACCACCCAAACTCATGCGCACGTATTTTCTTCCTAATGCTTCGGCAATGGATTTCCCGAGAGAAGTTTTTCCAACTCCAGGAGGACCATATAAACAAAGTATGGGCGATTTCATATCACCTTTTAATTTAAGCACCGCTAAATATTCGATAATGCGCTCTTTTACTTTTTCTAAACCAAAATGGTCTCTGTCGAGGATTTTTTTGGCGCGTTTTAAGTCAAATTTATCTTTGGTGTATTCGTTCCATGGCAATTCTAAAAGCAATTGGCAATAGTTGAGTTGCACAGAATATTCTGCACCTTGCGGATTCATGCGCTCTAACTTGTCAAGTTCCTTTGTGAATGTTTTGGCAACTTCTTTACTCCATTTTTTCTTTTCAGATTTTTCGCGCATTTCATTCAATTCTTGTTGAACTGGATTTTCTCCTAATTCATCTTGAATATGACGCATTTGTTGGTGCAAGAAATATTCACGCTGTTGCTTGTCCATATCCACTCTTACCTTTGTTTGAATGTCATTTTTCAATTCCAACATTTGTATTTCTTTGGTAAGATTTGCTAAAACTAATCGTGCGCGTTCTTTGATATCAGATTTTTCAAGAATGGATTGTTTTTCGCCCACTGAAGCGTTCATGTTTGAAGCCACAAAATTTACCATAAACGTTGGGCTTTCGATATTTTTGATGGCAAATCCTGCTTCGGAAGGAATGTTTGGCGACAAATGAATTATCTTCAAGCTCAAATCTTTTATAGAATCAATCAATGCCGAAAGGTTGACATCTGTTTGAATTTTATCCTCTTTACTGGAAACAACGTTGGCTTTTAAATAGGGTTCTTCTTGAATGGGTTCGCCAAGTTCAAACCTGCGTTTACCTTGAATTATAACCGTTGTAGAGCCATCGGGCATTCTAAGTTGACGAATAATTTGAGCCACCGTTCCGGTTTTGTACAAATCAGAATACAATGGGTCTTCGATTTTATCATCGCGTTGGGCAACTACACCAATGATTTTATTGCCTTTGTAGGCTTCTTGAATTAATTTAATTGACTTATCACGCCCAACGGTAATGGGAATGACCACACCGGGAAAAAG